>JBOFFD010000190.1:0-3263 GCA_051648425.1 Planctomycetia bacterium | reverse complement strand
ACGTCGAGTTCGTCGGCCGCCTCGCCGGCGTCGCCGCCGCGACGCATCAGCACGACGAACGATTCAAGCAGTTCGAGCGAAAGTCGCGCGGGTCGAGGCATGGCGTCGGTTTCCTTGTCGGCGGGCCGAGGCGGCGGCCGATTTTGATGTTGCCTTTCAAGGTGTTTTACGAATAATGATTCCAAGAGTCGACAGGCCGCGGCGAAGACCCTTTCGTCCGACGCCGCCGCCGCCGGCGGCGCTTCCGCCGGCGCTTCCGGCGGCGGTCCGGCGGCGGTCCGGTCCCGGGGGGGTCGATCCCACGCCTCCCTTGGGCCAGCCGCTTGCCGGATGAAGTCGATTGGCGAACAAGTTCGTACAACGGCCGCGAATCGCCGCTCGTCCACCGGGAGACGCCCCCCTTGAGCACCGACCAGACCGAGTACGAACTGTTCCTTTCCTACGCTCGGCTCGACAACCAGCCGATGCCGAGCACGTATCCGCACGGTTGGGTCACGGCACTGCGCGACCAAATTCTGGCCGACCAACGACGCTACACCACCGAGCCGCTGCGCATCTTTTTCGACACGCTCGAAATCCGCGACATGGACGACTGGCGGCACCGCATCCTTGGGGGGCTGCGGTCGTCGAAGATCCTGCTCGTCTGCCTGTCGCCGAACTACATGAAAAGCGACCCGTGCCGGTGGGAGTGGGACGAGTACCACTTGCGGATGTCGCAACGGCTGCTCGGGGCGGAAAGCGTGGCGACGGTGTACTTCGTCGAAGTGCCGGGCGGCGGCGAGCAGGCGAACGCCAAACGGCTCGACGAACTGACCCGCGGCAATTTCACCGACCTTCGGCCGTGGTTCCCGAACGGACCGCGGAAGCTGAAAGAGGAGGAAGTGCAACGGCGGATGGACGCCCTCGGCGTCAGTCTGTGGGAGCGGATCGACCGCGCCCGGAGGGCGCGGGCGGCGCCGGGAAACGTCGAGCGGAGCAACCCGTTCTTCGTCGGCCGTCGTCAAGAGTTGATGAAGCTGCACGACGCCGTCGGCGTGGGGACGGTCGGCGTGGTGACGGCGGTGCACGGCCTCGGCGGGCTGGGGAAAACCGAACTGGCGTCGCAATACGCCAATGGTTTCGCCGACTGCTACCCGGCCGGGCCGTGGCTGCTGCGAGCGGAAGGGAAGAAGGAGTTGCTGCCGCTTCTGGGCGACCTCGCCTATCTGCCGGAGTTCGATTTCACGCCGACCGCCGAACAGAAGAACGACGCGGAACTGCTCGGCCGCGAAGTGTTGAAGGAACTGAAGAAGCGCTGCGAAGCACTTAAGGACCAAGACCGCGACAAAGGCGCGGCGGCGCTGGTGCTGCTCGACAACGTCTCCGATCCGCAATTGCTGTCGGCGGAGCAACTCAAGAAGCTGCCGCACCGCGACGCCTCCTGGCTGCGGCTGCTCGCCACCATGCGGCTCGATCCCTCGCAGTTGGCGGCCGGCCGAGGCGTGTTGACGACGGTGCCGCTCGACGGGTTGAACGAAGACGAAGCCTTGGAGCTGCTGCGCGACCACCAGCCGCCGCGCGACCCCGCCGGCCGAATCGTCGAACCGCCGGAAAAGGGCGTCCCAGGGTTCGCCAACCCGGCCGAAGAGGCGGCGGCGCGGGAAATCGCCCGCGAACTCGGCGGTTTCACGCTCGCCGTCGAACAAGCGGCCGTCCACCTGGGCCTCAACGCGGCCGAACTGCCGCCGAGCGTCTACCTGAAACAGCTTCGAACGGCGGGACTGGCGAGCGTCAACGAACTGTCGAAAGACGCCGACGTCGCCGCCAAGATGGGGGAAAAGAACAAGCAGCTTCAAGTGATTCTCGACGCGACGCTGGCGACCTTGGAACCGATGCCGGCCGCGCTGACGGCGTTGCGGTTCGCGGCGCTGCTGCCGCCCGACGCCGTGCCCTGGCCTTGGCTGAAGGAACTGACAACCAAACGACACCCGGAGCTGGCCGACGACCCCGCCAACTGGAGCAAAGTCCGCCGACGGCTGACCGGCCTTCGGCTGCTGCCGGGCGGTTCGGAAACGCCGATGACGCGGATTCACCGTTTGGTCGGCGCCCACCTGCGGAAACACGTCGAGGATGAAGTCGCGGAGGAACTGCGACGGTACGTCGGCCGTCGCGCGGACGCCGTCTACGCTCAATCGTATGCCCCGGACCTTTGGGAACTCGACGCCTTCGTTTCGTCCATTCCACATTTGCTGAACGAAACGCTGGACGGCGACCTTGCGCGCGACGGCATGTTTCTCAGCGGAAAAGTAACCGCTTATCGCAACATGACGGCCGCCCGAACTCTTCTCAATGAGACGCGTAAGGTCGCCGAGCGGCTGGCGGCCGACGACCCCGGCAACGCGCAAAACCGCCGCGACCTGTCGATCAGTTTTGAGCGTCTGGGCGACGTGAGCCAGGCCGCCGGCGACCTCGCCGCCGCCCGCCGCTTCTACGAACAGGGCCTCGTGATCGCCGAGCGGCTGGCGGCCGACGACCCCGGCAACGCGCAAAACCGCCGCGACCTGTCGATCAGTTTTGAGCGTCTGGGCGACGTGAGCCAGGCCGCCGGCGACCTCGCCGCCGCCCGCCGCTTCTACGAACAGGGGCTGGACCTGCGGGAGCGGCTGGCGGCCGACGACCCCGGCAACGCGCAAAACCGCCGCGACATTGCCGTGTCGCATTCCAAACTCGCCGCACTCTGCGAGAAGGAAGGAAGCCCCGCCGCCATAGATCATTGGCGGGCGGTGGTCGACGTCTTCACGCGGATGCAGGAAGCCGGGATTCATGTTTCGCCGCAGGATCTGAATGTTTTGGCGTGGGTGCGGCGGAATAAGATCGGCGGTTGAGACGGGCGGGGCGGGCGTCTTAGGGCGTCGGTATGGAGATACGTCGGGCGACGCTTGCGATCGCAAGAACGGACGGCCAAGTTTTCAGCCCTGAAAGGGCGGCCTTCCTTCAGCCCAGGGCAACGCCCTGGGTTTAAGACGAGGATGTAAGGTGAAGCCCTGTAAGGGCAGGGCTTCCAAGGTGTCACGGATCGTCTTCCGTAAGTAGTTTGTGGGTCGAGACATGGCCGCCGTTTTTGTAACTGCTTCGCTTCGTCGGCGGCTTCTTCGGGCCGCGCGGCGTTTTGCGGTGCATGCCGAGGTCCACCTGCCCGGCGATCTTCTTCAGAACCTCGGCGAACTTCGCCGGGTTCATGTCGTTGAAGACCTCCCAACTCGGCGGCGGCAGCGCGATCATCA
>JBOFFD010000189.1:0-5610 GCA_051648425.1 Planctomycetia bacterium | reverse complement strand
TGACGCTGATCGAGCCGTTCATCGCCGGCGGCGCGATTCCCGTTCCCATTAAGACCTCCGACGTCAACGTGGCGGCGGTCGCCTTCCGTCACGAGCACGGCGTGTTGGTGATGCCGTATTGGCGCGGACAGCAGGCGCAATGGCAGTTGGGGGCGGCGTCGGTTCCGACGTTGCAACTCATGGTGGAGAACGCCCCTGAATCGGCGCAGGCGTATCAGATTTCGTTGGGCGAAGTGAGGGCGCTGCCGCGATCGAAGGATCTGGGCGGCATTCGGATTCAGATGCAGGATTTCGACGCCTCGGCGCTGATTCTTCTCACGACCAATCTGCGGCTGGTGAGCGAGTACCAAGAGCGCGTTCAGATGGTGGCGTCGCAGGCGGCCGCCTGGCACCGCGAAATGGCGGAGCTGCAATTGGCGAAGACCGAAGCCGTTCATGGGCGTCTTCAAGAGGCCGGCCGCTGGAACAAGCGGGCGCCGGCGGCGCTCGTGAAGGCCCGCGAATACATCGACAAGAGCCGCGCCGCCGGCGAACGCAACGACTACCGGGCGTCTTACGCCGAGAGCGTGCGCAGCCTTCGATTCGCCCGCGGCGTGCAACAGTATCACATGGAGCAGGCGCTGTACGATCTGAACGTCGCCGCCGCGCCCTCGCCGGCGGCCGCCGAGAAGCCGTTCGCCCCGAAGACCAGCGTCCACGATCCGTTCTTACTGTGCTTCTATACGCTGCCGGAACATTACGGGCTGGAGGACGGACTGAAGAACTCGTTGTGGAGTCCGAACCAACTCGTCGGCGGCGGCTTCGAGACCGATCGGCCGCTCGACGCCCTCGGTTGGTCGTATCGGCCGTATTCCGCCGACGGCTACGAGACCGCCGCGTTGATGGTGGCCGAGGGCGCCAAGGAAGGCAAGCGCGCGCTGGAACTGACGGTGACCGCCCGCAAAGACCAACTGCCGGTGACGGCCGTCGAAAACACTCGCATTGAAATCGTCAGTCCGGCGGTGAAGGTGGCGGCGGGCCAAGTCGCTCGGTTGCGCGGATACATTCGGCTGCCCGTCGGCTCGACCGGCAGCGTCGACGGCCTGATGGTCTGGGATTCGATCGGCGGCGAGTCGATGGCGCTGCGCTTTCTCAACGCCGGCGATTGGCAGCCGTTCGAGATCATCCGGCCGATTCACGCCGCCGGCGAGATTCAACTTCACTTGGCGACCACCGGCGTCGGACCAGCCCAGTTCGACGACCTGTCGATCGAAATCGCCCGTCCCGGCCTGCTACCCTTGGCGGGCGTCGAACCCGCCGCCCCCCGTCTGCGCTGATCCTTCGGACGAATCCCTTCGGTCTGATAGAACAACGGACGGGCTGTCGCCGCGTTCGATCCTTCTCGCCGCCGCGCGTAAGATCGGCGCCGCGTCCGCTATGAATTCTTCGTAAGGTTCCGCCGTCGCCGGTGAACCCGCGGCGCTTCGGCAAGCTCGATCTTTCACCGGACCGCCGACCACCGCCCCGACGGAACGGCGCACCAACTGAAACGCGGGCCGACCGCGAAGGGCAGACATGACCGACGGGCTCGAACTCAAGGTAATCGCGACGCTGGAATCGCCAGGCTATCGGCCGCTCAAACCAAAGGCGTTGGCGCGTAGGCTGGAAATCGACGACGAGGGTTACGCCGAGTTTCGGCAGACCTTGAAAGCGCTGGCGCGACGCGGTCGGTTGGAACTCGACAAACGGCACTGCGTGCGCATCGCCGTCCCGCCGGACCACGTGGTCGGCGTCTATCGACCGACGCGAAGCGGCGGCGGCTTCGTCCGGCCGCGAAAAGCGCAGGGCAGCCTGACGACCGACGTGTTCATCCGCGCCGACGCCGCCCTCGACGCCGCCGCCGGCGACTTGGTCGCGGTGCATCTCGGCCGACCGTCGCGAACCCCCGGCCGGCTGCCGTCGGGCCGCATCGTCGAGGTGCTGGAACGGGCGGCCAAACAGTTCGTGGGCGTCTATCGCACGTCGCACGGGGAAGGGTTCGTCCGCGTCGACGGCGGCTTGTTCGGCGAATCGATCTACGTCGGCGACGCCGGCGCCAAGGGCGCCCGCGACGGCGACAAAGTCGTCTTCGAGATGCTGCGCTTTCCGTCGCCGCAGGTGTTCGGCGAGGGGGTGTTGGTCGACGTATTGGGGCCGCGCGGGGCGCCCGGCGTCGACCTGCTGTCAATCATCCGTCAGTTCAATCTACCCGACGAATTCGCCGAAGAAGCGCTCGCCGAAGCTCGAGAGCAGGCGCGCCGGCATCAAGAGGACTTTTGTCCGCCCGACCGCCTCGATCTTACCGAAGAACAAATCATCACGATCGACCCCGTCGACGCGCGGGATTTCGACGACGCCGTCAGTCTCTCGCGCGACGCCAAGGGCGGTTGGCGGTTGGGCGTTCATATCGCCGACGTGGCCGCGTTCGTACCGGCCGGCTCGGCTCTCGATCTCGAAGCCCGAAGCCGGGGAACGTCGGTCTACCTGCCGGGGCGCGTCCTGCCGATGCTTCCCGAACTCATCTCCAACGGATTGGCGAGCCTCCAGCAAG
Source organism: Planctomycetia bacterium (assembly GCA_051648425.1). Classification (GTDB taxonomy): domain Bacteria; phylum Planctomycetota; class Planctomycetia; order Kolteriales; family Kolteriaceae; genus JBOFFD01. The sequence goes on along the minus strand of JBOFFD010000189.1, from coordinate 3,041 downwards.
ACCGTTTGCGTCTTACCAAGTCGGTGTTCATCGAATTCACTTCAGACGGAATCGCGACGGACGTTTCGTTCGCGAACTCGGCCATTCGGGCGGCGAAGCGGTTCGCCTACGAAGAAGTGTCGGCGGTCTTCGACGAATGGGACGGTAAGACCGACGCCGGCGGTGCGACGGCCGGCGTCGAGCCGTCGATCTTAGAGCTGCTGCAACGGCTGCGCGCGTTGGCGTCGCTGCTGCGCAAGCGGCGGCGGGGGCGCGGCTTTCTGGAACTTTCGCTGCCGGCGCCCGTTCTCACCTATGACGCCGACGGCAAGGTCTCCGGCGCCAAGTATGTTCCCGGCGATGAAAGCCATCGGCTGATCGAGGAATTCATGCTGACGGCCAATGAAGCCGTCGCCCGCCACCTGGCCGACCAAGGCGCCGCTTTTCTTCGGCGCATTCACGAAACCCCCGACCCGGAAAAACTGAAGTCCTTCGCCGAATTCCTTCGGTCGCTCGGCATCGAAATCGAGGACGAACGCAGCCGCTTTGAGTTGCAGCGCATCGTCAAGGCGGCGGAAGAAACGCCGCAGCGCCACGCCGTCAATTACGCGCTGCTGCGAAGTCTGAAACAGGCGGTGTACGGTCCCGAGGAGGAAGGCCATTGGGCGGTGGCCAGCGACTGTTACTGCCATTTCACCTCGCCGATCCGCCGGTACCCCGACCTAGTCGTCCATCGCCAACTCGACCGCTGGCTGCGCACCGGCAAGGCGGGGCACGACGACGGCGATCTTAGCTCGTTGGGGGAACACTGCTCGTTCACCGAGCGTCGGGCGGAGAAGGCCGAGCGCGAGTTGTTGAAGATTAAGATTCTGACCTGGCTGCAGGACCGCGTCGGCGAGCAGATGGACATGATCGTGACGGCGGTGGAAGAGTACGGCTTCTACGCCCAAGGAATCGATTTTCCGGCCGAAGGGCTGGTGCACATTCGCAGTCTGACCGACGATTTCTACGTTTGCGATTCGGAAGTCCATTCGTTGACGGGCCGCGCGAAGGGCCGATCGTTCCGCCTCGGCGACCCGGTACGCTGCGTCATTCACCGCGTCGACATGGAACATCGACAATTGGATCTTCGCGTCGTTGGAATGGAAGGCCGACCGGACGACGGTTCGCGCGGCGTGCCGGCGTCGATGTTTACGTTGGCGACGCCCCGCCTGGGACGGAAACGCGCCGTCAAGTCGTCGAACACCGCCGGCAAGGCGAAGGCCGCCAAGAAGGTCAAAATTAAGAAAAAGAAGAAAAGGTGAATCACCGTCGGCGGGTGGGGATGAGCGCCAAGAGTCGAACGCCGTCGAACCGAATTTCATACGCCGCCGGAGCCGACGCCTGGTCGCGCAGCAGATCGGTGGGGACGAGGCGGCCGTCGCCGCCGTCGATGTAATACGCCGCTTTCTTACCATAGAGAAGAAGGAAGTCGGCGTCCCTCGGGCCGACGCCGCGGATGTCGCCGCGCCACTGACCCGATTCCTTCAGATAATCGACGCCGGGGTGGTTCGGTAAGACGAAGACCCGGCTTCCCGGCGGCAGTCGATCCATCACTCGGCGCCATTCGCCCGGCGGCACGGTTTCAAACCAGTAGCTGATCTCGAATCCCATCGCGGCCGCCCCCGTCAGCCCGCCGACGCCGCGATTGTAATAGCAAAGGCCGTGGGCGTGATACCGCCAGGAATCGACCGTCGGCTCGACCGCCAGGACCGCGCCGACAGCAACTAAGAACAGCGTTCGCGCGACGGCGTTGGAGAACAGTTTCAGCGACCAGTCGTAGACGACGCCCGCGCCCAGGCCCGCAAGCGCCGCCAGAAAGTAGAAGACGGGCAGGAACTGCCGTTCGCCGTCGTGCTGCGGCATTTTGCCGAGCGCCCGAGCCAAGAGAAAGACGCCCGCCGCCGTGGTGAAGAGAACAGTGGTCGGATCGCGGCGAACGGTCGTTGCGCCGAGGAAAGACAGCAGTAAGATTGAGAGCGGGGTCGTTACGATGACGAGGATGAACGCGGCGTGCCAAGGCATGTCGCCGAGGTAGACGTTCCCCAGATGGAAGGCCGGTATCTTCCACGGGTCGCTCAGAGCGTTGCGAAGGTAGTCGACGAGGCCGGCCGCCGGCGCGCGCCACAGCGTCGGCGTGACGGCGATAATCGCGAGTGGAGGTAAGACGACGCCGAAGACGATCGCCTTCAACCACCCTCCGGGTCGGTAAAACAGCAGCCAGGCGAATAAGACGGGCGCCAACAGCCAAGAGGTCAGTTTGATCGTCATGGCGGCCGCGAGCGTCGCGCCGAAAAGGACGGCGCTGCGGTTGGGATTGGGGGCGGCGAGGCCGTTCGTCGGTCGCAGTCGGGCGGCCGCCAGCGTCGCCAGTAGGCACCATGTTGCCAGGGGCGTTTCCGTCGCCGCCAAGTGCGCGTGGCCGAAAACCCGCGGTTGCAGCCACAGCGCGGCCGCCGCGGCGATTCCCGCGTACGCCCCGTAGCGCCGCGCGAGGAAGAGAAACAAGAGCGAGCCGGCGGCCGCGAACTGTGTCGCGGAAGAGAGGCGGTAGGCGGTGAGTTCGTCGGTGAATCGGTGAAACGCCAACCAAGACAGATTCAGCGCGTGGCATGAGCCGGGCAGGTTGAAATTGGAGTGCGGCTGGCCGGGACGGGAATACGGCGGCTCCAGGAAGTGCCAGCGGCGGGCGAGCGATTCCGGCGTCGCCGCTTCGGCCAGACCGAGCGTCGCAACGTCGGCGAACCAAAGACGTTCTTCGCGCGCGACCCAAAGATAAGTCGCTTCGTCGATCGCGAAGCCGTAATCCGGCAGTGTAAGGACCGTCGAACACCATAGGGCGAGGAAGACGCCCGCGGTCGTCCAAGCAAAGGCCGGCGGCCGGTGGGGCGACGGCCGGTTGGACGCCTCGTCGGGGCGGTTCAGTTCGACGCGCCCAGAGAAGCGGTCGTTTCCAGTTCCGGCCGTTCGCTGGGCAGGTCGAGCTGCAACCAGTCTTGGTAGCCGGGCTGTTCGCTGAACTG
>JBOFFD010000188.1:0-1512 GCA_051648425.1 Planctomycetia bacterium | reverse complement strand
CCGTTGACGCCGTCCATCACCGCCGACGTGCGCGTGGAACAAGGCGTGGGGGCGAAGAAGGCGGTGTTGAGCCTGGAGAAAGGCGGCGGCTACACCTTCGTTGCGCCGCGGTCGGTCTCGAAAGCGGAATTGAAGCCGTATCTGGACGAGTACGCCGCCGCCCGCGACGCCATGATCGCTCAGTTGAAGCAGGGCGCGCCGGCTGACGACGAACAGTTCGACCGCGCGATCGCGGCGCTCGACGCCCTTGAGTCGGCGGTCAAGGAAACCTACGTCGGCCCGTTCAAATCGAACGTCGATCCGCAGTACGTCGCCTTCCGAGACGCCAGCGAGTTCGTCGCCGACCAAGTGCAGCAGGTCGGCTTGCTGGGCGTCCGTAAGAGTCTTCCCGCCCCGTTCCAGGGCGAAACGGTGCAGGAACTGGTCGTCTACATGAAGCAGCAGGGATTGACGTTCGCGGAATCCGACGCCGGCGGCGAGAACAGTTATAAGATTATGTTTGACCAAATGAAGAAACTGCTCCAACAGTTGAATCCACCGTCGTTGAAACCGCGGTTCGCCGACGCGCTGCCCACCGGGGAAGGCGCCGCGGAACGGCAGCGGAAGTTCTCCGACCGGAAGAAGCAGCGGACCGAAAACTAAAACCGGCGCCGTCGGCAGTCAGACGCTGGCGGCTGCGGACATATTTTGAGACACGAAGGGCGACGCACCGAAAATGCCACTTCAAGTGCGCGACACGACGCATCAAATCGTCTGGACGTTTCCCGAAGACCAAATCGTGGTCATCGGGCGCGGCGAAGGCTGCGACATCCAGCTCAATTCGGCGCGCACTTCAAGCCGCCACGCCGTCATCGTCCACGAAGCCGCCGAATGGCGCATCTACGATCTGCGCAGCAGCAACGGCACCGTCGTGAACGATATGTGCGTGCTGCGAGCGACGCTGCGCAGCGGGGACGCCTTGCAGATCGGCGATCACGACCTCGTCGTGCAGTGCCTGCGGCCGATGGACGACGCCGCTCCCGCGACGAACGTCGCCCATCAAGAAACCGCGACATTGGTCGATATGGTCCTGCCGCGCGCGGCCGCCCCTTCGGAAGTCCCGATCCCATCGATTCCTCGGCCGACGGAACCGGCGCCGATCGACTCCGACCGCCCGGGAACCGACCCGAAGGCCCCACCGGTGGGCGCCGTCCCGCCCCACCCGCTGGAACGACCGGCGTTGACCCGACCCGCCGCCAACCTTCGCAACACCCTCGGCTCGTTTGAAATCATCCGCCAGTTGCACAAAGGATCGGGCGGCGTCGTCTACCTGGCCGACTGGACCGACCACGACCCGAAGCGCCTCGTCGCCCTGAAGGTGTTCGACCCATCGTTGGCGTCCGACGAACACCACATGTACCGCTTCTGCCGCGGCGTCACCGAGGCGTCGAAGATTCAAGCCACGCTGAAGCACCCCGGCCTGTTGCGGCTGTACCGCGGCGGCCGGACCAAGAAGAACGAGTGGTATCTCGT
>JBOFFD010000187.1:0-4923 GCA_051648425.1 Planctomycetia bacterium | reverse complement strand
CGGACGCCGACTACGACGCCATCAAGGATCAGGAGGGTTTCCGTCACTGGAAGGCGATCGGCGACAACCGCGAAACGGCGTTCGGCGAACACCGCGACCCGCGGAAACTGGTGACGAACCGCCCGGAATGGGTGGTGCGGCGGGCGACGCGAAGTCTGCGGCCGCCGGCGACCAGCCAAGCCGAACCGACCGGCGGAATCAAGCGATGAATGCGTGACCTCGACGAACTGCTCGACCGCTCGCCGCGCCGCGGCCGATCGCTGACTCTTGTCGCCCGCCATGCCGCCGAGTTGCCCACCGAGGCGGTGCGCGACTGGGCGCTGGCGGCCCTCGCCGGCCGGCCTCCCGGCGACGAAGTCCTCCTCCTATCGACCGACGCCCCCGTTCGACCGATTCCAGCGCGCGCCGGCGGCGTCCGCTTTCGATGGTTTGCCGCCGCCGACCCGGACGACGGCCCCGGACTCGCCATCGCCTTGCGCGAAGCCCGACGGCCGATCGTCGTTCTGGCCGACGCGCGCCGCCCCCTGGCGTCGGCCGTCGTCGACGAACTGGTCGACCGTCTCGACGGCTGCGACGCCGTCGCCGGCCGTCGCCCCGCGAACTGGTGGGCCTTCGATCCCGCCTTCTGGCTGCTGCGACAGGTCTTCGGCATGCCGCTCGTCGATCCCGGCTGCCCGCTGAAAGCGTTCCGCCGCGAAGCCGCCGCCGGGCTGCCGTTGGCGTCGACACCGGGGTTGGTCGATTTCGAGTTGGCCGCCTTGTTGACGTACTCGATCCGGCTGGTGGACGAGCTTGACCTCGACGACGCGGATCGCCGAGGTTTGGCGTCGGCGGCGGTGTGGCGCGAGCGGCGGGCGTTGTGGCGTCTCTTCCGTCGGCCGTCGCTGGGCGAACCGAAGCGAATGGCGAACGCGCTTTCACTGTCGCGCGCCGCCGAACAGCCTCCACCTCCGACGGTTCCGATGACTCCGGTCGACCCGCCGCGTCGGACCGCCGCCGCTTGGTCGCCGCCGCTTCCGTTCGCCGCGACAGCTTGGTCGGCGGTCGCCAGGTCGCCCATCGCTCGACGTTGACCCCGTTGCCGCCGCATGGTACCGATCGGTCCGACGCCGGTCGTCCCCGTCCACTCCCTTGGGACGGGAAAACCGAACGACCCGACGTCGAAACACGAACTGCGCGGGTACTATCATGGCGACCGTTCTCGACCCAGCGGCTGTTCGCGTCCATCGTCGGCGGCGCGGGTTCGGCGTCGCGGCGAAGGCGGGCGTCGCACTGTTCGCCTTCACCTTCGCGTTGGTCGCCGCCGAGGTGTTGCTTGCGGTGGCGGCGCCGCAGCCGACGTGGTCGCGGCTGCTGGCCGGTCGGTCACGGCATTTCGCATTGTTGTCGGTCTTCGAGCCGTGCGACCACCTTCCGTTCCGCCTAAAGAAAAACGCCGAAGACTGGATCGAATCCACCGAGTTTCGACAGAAATGGCGCGTCGACGGCGAGGGTTTCCGCGCGTCGACCACTCGGCCGACCGAACCGCCGAGCGAGTCGGCGCTGCGCGTCGTCGCCGTTGGCGATTCGTTCACGGCGGGGCACGGCGTCGAACTGGAAGAGGCGTGGCCGGCGGTGTTGGAGCGGCGGTGGAACGAATCGGCGCCGGCCGGCGGGCGACGGGCGGCGGTCCTCAACGCGGGCTACGCCGGCGGCCACTCGCCCGACTGCTACTACGCCTACCTGGAACGGAACTTCGCCGCGCTGCGGCCGAACGCGGTGGTCGTCGGCCTGTTCGCCGGCAACGATTTCTTCGAGCCGATGGACCATTTCTGGTCCGAGGTCGACGCCGTCGGCCTGCCGCGCCGCGTCTTGTCGGTCAGTCGGTACGTCGACGACGCCGGCCGCCGCCGCATGAGCGCCGCCGCCCGACCGCTCTCCTACCAGTTCCCCGTCCTGCGCGAAAGCCATCTGTGGGTGTTGGCGACTCGCGCGACGATCGCCGCCGAGTCGTTCGCCGGCGGCTTCCATTCGCCCCATCAAGCGGTCTACTCGCCGGAAATGCAGCGGGCGTATCGCCGCTCAGTCGACTGCCTCGTCGGCTTACACCAGCGATTGCAGGGGCGCGGCGTGCCGCTTTTGGTCTTGGTCATCCCGGAGGCCCACCAGGTCGATCCGACGGTGGACGGCTGGAACGCGCGCGGCTCGACGATCGACGTCGCGCTGCCCCAGAAATGGGCGATTCCCGAGTTGCGGGCGGCGGGGGTGTTCGTCGTCGATCTGCAGCCGAGCTTGCGGGAAGCGGTGGCGGCGGGAGCAGACTTGTGGTCGCTGTACTATCGAGAAGACCGACACTTCACGGCGGCGGGCCAGGCGCTGGCCGGCCGGGTCGCCGCCGAAGCGCTGGCGGCGTTGGATACACGTTAGACGGACGAATCCGGAGAGGAATCGTCGGCGCGGGTTACAGACTAGGGACGGCTTCTTCCCCCGCGACGCTTTGGGCGGCGGTCCAAAGAAAGCCGTCGACGGCGTCGCTGACGAACACCGCCGACCCGTCGCCCTTCAGGGCGTTCACGCCGCCGACGTGGCGGCTGCGGGCGCCGGCGAACGAGCGACGGTCGCTGTTGATCGAATAGCAGCGCAGCGCCGGCTCTTCGCTGACGCAGAAAATGTTGGGGCCGTTGGGCATGGCGTCCCCGGTGGAGGACGCCGCGTCGACCTGATAGAAATCAGTGTAGCCGTTCGGCGTGAAGCGGGAGGTGATCATGCCCCCGCCGGGCAACGGCATCCAGAAGAAGCCGCGCAGGTCGATGTCGGTGGCTTGGATGACTTCGGCCATCACCACAGTTTTGCTTAAGCCGTCGTTGAACTCACGCAGGCGGGTGTTGGTTTGTCCGAAGGCCGACTTTTGAAACGATCCGTCCAATCCGTTGGTGGCGACGACGCTTTCCTGCCCCCAGTTGGTGTTCCCCCAAGCGGCGGCGTAGTTGCCGCGTGTGAGCTGAATGGTGGACAGCGCAACGTTGTAGACCGGATTGACGCGAAAGATTTTTCGATCGTCGCTGGGGCAGAGGAAACTCTGAATCCAACGGGTCATGATGGTCTCGTTGACGGACATGCCGGGCAGCGGATACGGCGGGATTGGGGTAGAAGGGTTGCCCACCGCGCCGTGGTCGTAGTTGAAAGCGTCGCTCATTTGACCTTGATCGACGTACGGCAGGAGCAGCGCGAACCACGGCGTATCTTGGCAGCCTTGCAGAATCTGCGTACAAACCACGCCAGGCGGGCGACCGGGCCGCTGGCCGTAAATTCGGCCGGGCGGCATCATCGAAAAGGCGTCGACGTAGTTGTGCAACGCCAAGCCGATCTGCTTGAGATTGTTCGTGCACTGAGACCGACGGGCGGCCTCGCGGGCCTGCTGAATCGCCGGCAGCAACAGCGCCACCAGCACGCCGATGATGGCGATCACCACCAGCAGCTCTATCAGAGTGAATGCCCGTCGCGATACCCTGTTCATGAATCACCTCATCAGTATCGAACAATAGAAGTGTATTAACTTGTTTATGCACGCCGCCGGACCCCGCCAACGGTTAGAGGCGGTCTCATCATATCTTCATGGTTTCAACGGACGCCGCGAAGTCGAGAGAGGCGCCAAAGGAGTAAGTCGTGCGATTGCTGGAAGGAACCGCCTGGGACCGCCCCGCTCATTGCGAACGATGTGAGAAACCGGAGGCGGAGTGCGTCTGCCCGCCGAAGCCCGCCGGCCCAGTCTATTTGTCGCCGAACAAACAAACTGCGCGATTGCAGGTCGAGAAGCGCGCGAAAGGGAAGATCGCCACGATCGTGGCGGGGCTTGACGCCTCGGAAAGCAATCTGCCGGAACTGCTGACGAAGCTTAAGACGGCCTGCGGAGCGGGCGGAACGCTCGGCGACGCCGGCCCGGAAATCCAGGGCCGGCATCTGGACAAAGTTCGCGAGCTTCTCAAAGAGCTGGGCTACAAGGTCAAAGGTTAACGGTAGGCCGCCACGCTTCGATGTAGTTGGGGGCCGGCTTCGCGGTGTTCGGCGACGACCGCGGCGGGAAGTAGGCCAGCAGCAGTTCCTCCACCTCCTCGGCGTCGGCGGCCCGCAGCAGTCGCCGGCCGACGGCCGTCGGGTCGACGGGCCAGTCGACCCGGCTGAAATACCGCCGCGCCCGCACCACATCGTCGGGCGGCATGCTCAGCGCCGTCACGCCGAGACAGTATAAGGCCAACATCCCCAAGCCGTTGCTGGCGGCGTCGCCGCAGACCGTCACCGGCCGACCGGCGGCGGAAGCGTGCTTCACCACCCGCCGCACGGTGCGCAGGTACGACGGATCGAGCGGCGTCTTCAACGTCCGCAGGGCGTCGTCGCCACGGTCGATGCCCAGCAGCGAATGCAACAAGTCGTTGGAACCGATGCTGAAGAAATCGACCCGCGGAGCCCACCGCCGGACCAGCGACGCGGCGGCCGGCACTTCGATCATCACACCGATCGGCACGTCGCCCCGGAACGGCAGCCCTTCTTCAAGAAGCGTTCGGCGGGCTTCGTCCACCAGCCGCAACGCGCAATCGAACTGCCGCTGCCGCATCACCATCGGAAACAAGACGCGCACCGGCCCTTCGACCGCCGCCCGCAACACCGCTCGCAACTGCGTCCTCACCAGTTCCTGGACGTGCGGCAGTTGATCGACCAACCGCCATTCCCACGATTGGTCGCTGTGCAAGCTGGCAAGGCCGAACAGTTTGTCGGCCCGCAGATCCAGCGTGCGCAACGTCAACGGGCGGCCGTCGAGAATGCGCAGCATTTTCGAGTAGACGGCGTACTGCTCTTCTTCGGTGGGAAACGACCGGCGGGCCAGTTCCAAAAACTCGCTGCGGAACAAGCCGACGGCGTCGACGTCGACCTTCACGCTGCGGGCGA
>JBOFFD010000186.1:0-5981 GCA_051648425.1 Planctomycetia bacterium | reverse complement strand
AAGATGCTGCGCGGCATTGAGAAACTCGCGAAGACCGTCGCCGTGACGATGGGTCCGACCGGCCGCAACGTCATCATCGACAAGTCGTACGGCGGTCCGACGGCCACCAAGGACGGCGTGTCGGTCAGCAAGGAAATCGAGCTGCCGGATCCGTTCGAGAACATGGGCGCCAAGTTGGTGAATCAAGTCGCCAGCAAGACGTCTGACGTTGCGGGCGACGGCACCACCACCGCCACCGTCCTCGGTCGGTCGATCTTCGAGGAAGGCCTCCGTCACTTGACTTTCGGCGCCAACCCGACGCACGTCCGCCGCGGCATCGACGAAGCCGTCGAAGCGGCCGTCGAAAAGCTGAAGGCCATGTCGATCAAGGTGACGAGCAAGGCCCAGCTCGCCCAGGTTGGCGGCATCAGCGCCAACAACGACCCCGAGATCGGCGACCGCTTGGCCGACGCCATGGAGAAGGTCGGCCGCGACGGCGTCATCACCGTCGAGGAAGGCAAGGCCGCCCAAGACGAGTTCTCGGTCGTCGAGGGGATGCAGTTCGACAAGGGCTACATCTCGCCGTACTTCGTGACCAACGCCGGCAGCATGGAGTGCGTGCTCGAAGACGCCTACATTTTGATCTTCGAGAAGAAGGTCAACAACCTTCGTGAACTGGTTCCGGTGTTGGAAGCGACCGCCCGCACGGGTAAGCCGCTGGTCATCATCGCGGAAGACGTTGAAGGCGAAGCGCTGGCGGCGCTGGTCGTCAACAAGCTGCGCGGCGTGCTGCAGATCGCGGCCGTCAAGGCTCCCGGCTTCGGCGACCGCCGCAAGGCGATGCTCGGCGACATCGCCGTGCTGACCGGCGGCCAGCTCATCAGCGAAGACCTGGGCATCACGCTCGACAACGTGAAGGTCGAACACCTCGGCCGCGCCCGCCGGATCGAGATCGACAAGGAAACGACCACGATCATCGAAGGTGCCGGCGAGCGGGCCGACATCGACCGTCGGGTCGACCAGATCCGCAACCAGATGGACGCGACGAAGAGCGAGTACGACAAGGAGAAGTTCGCCGAGCGGCTGGCGAAACTGACCGGCGGCGTCGCGGTCATCAAGGTCGGCGCCCCGACCGAAGCCGCCATGAAGGCCCGTAAGGATCTGTACGAAGACGCCCTGAACGCCACGCGGGCGGCCTCGGAAGAAGGCATTCTTCCGGGCGGCGGCGTGGCGCTGCTTCACTGCATCGCGGCCGTCGAAGACGCCGCGAAAAAGTTGAAGGGCGATGAAAAGATCGGTGCCGCCATCGTGGCCCGCGCGTTGGAAGCCCCGATCCGTCAGATCGTCGCCAACTCGGGCGGCGACGGCGGCGTGGTCGCCAGCGAGATCCTCGAACGCGGCGGTGTGATCGGTTACAACGCCGTCACCGGCGAGTACGTCGACATGATCGAAGCCGGCATCATCGACCCGACCAAGGTCGTTCGGTCCGCCCTGCAGAACGCCGCGAGCATCTCGGCGCTTTTGCTGACGACCGAAGCGATGGTGACGAAGTACGAGAAGGACGGCGACGACGCCCCGGCCGTCGAAGGCTCCGTCCGCTGATTCCACCGTTCGGACCGCAGGGTCCGAAAGTTCAATGTAGGGTGGACCTCTGGTCCGCCCGTGAAGAAACAAGCGGACGATTCTCCTAAGTCCGTCGTCGAACTTACGACGTCCGCCCCTTAGCAAATTTTGAAACCGCGGCGACCCCGCTGCGGTTTGTTTCTGAATCTTCCGTCGGCGTGGGTGGAAATCCGCCGCGGGTTCGACGAACCGCCTCCGACGGAAACGGTGGATTTGATGGCCGTCAAGCGCGACTACTACGAAGTTCTCGGCGTCGAGAAGACTTGTTCGACGGACGACGTGAAGCGGGCCTACCGCAAGCTGGCGATGAAGTACCACCCGGACAAGAATCCGGGCGACAAGGACGCGGAGCGCAGCTTCAAGGAAGCCGCCGAGGCCTACGAAGTCTTAGGCGACCAAGCCAAGCGCGAGCGGTACGACCGCCACGGCCATTCGGGCGTGGAAGGCGGCGTCCACGACTTCAACAACATCGACGAAATCTTCGACGCCTTCGGCGACCTGTTCGGCGGCCTCTTTGGCGATCGTCGCGGGGGCGGCGGACGGCGGCGCGGCCCTCGGCCGGGCGACGACCTGCAAGTCACCGCGAACATCACGTTGGAAGAAGCGGCCCGCGGCGTGGATAAAACCCTCGTGGTGCGTCGTAACAAAACCTGCTCCACCTGCACCGGCAGCGGCGCGGCGGTCGGGTCGTCGCCCACCGCCTGTTCGATGTGCGGCGGCCGGGGACAAGTGATTCAGGCCCGCGGACCCTTCCGCATTCAGACGACCTGCCCGACCTGCAAGGGGCGCGGTTCGATCATCACGAACCCCTGCACGTCGTGTCGCGGCAGCGGCAAAACCGTGGAGACGGCCGAGGTGCCGGTGCCGATCCCGCCGGGCGTCGATTCTGGGATGCGGCTGCGGCTTTCGGGGCAGGGCGAAGACGGCGAACCGGGCGCCCCGCGCGGCGACCTGTACGTCGTCATGGAAGTCAAACAGCATCCGTTCTTCGAGCGGAACGGCCGCGACCTACACTGTCGGGTGCCCATCCCTTACTCGCTGGCGGCGCTCGGGGGCGATTTCGAGGTGCCGACGCTCGGCGGCAAGAAGACGGTGACGCTGCCGAAAGGCTCGCCCCACGGTCACATCACGAAGTTGCGTCACGAAGGGATGCCCGACGTCCAGGGACGCGGCCGCGGCGATCTGCTCATTGAAACCAACATCGAGATTCCCAAGAAGCTGACCAAGCGGCAGGAAGAACTGCTCCGCGAACTGGCCGAGATCGAGAAGGTCCACGTCAGCGCGGATCAGAAATCGTTCTTCGACCGCATCTGCGAGTATTTCACTCAAGAAAATAAGCCGGAAAAATCCGAAGGAGAGGCCGGTTGATGACGGATGAACCGAACGACCCCGCGACGGACGACGCCGCCCCGGCGGCCGACGACCTGGCGGCCCTGACCGCCGAGCGCGACAAGTACCTCGAATTGGCTCAGCACACCCGCGCCGACTTCGAGAACTTCCAGCGCCGCATGCAGCGCGAAATCCAGTCGGAACGGAAGTACTCGCCGCAGTCGATGCTTTCCGACCTGCTTCCGGTCGTCGACAACCTCGACCGCGCCTTGCAAGCGACCAAGAAAAGCCTGGGCGAAGAAACGCCGCCGCCGCTGGTGGCGACGCTGCTGCAAGGCGTGGAACTCGTGCGCAAACAATTGCTCGACGCGGTAGGCAAGCACGGCGTCGCGCCGATCCATCCCGCGCCGCCCGACGCCTTCGACCCGAACGTCCACGAAGCTTTGATGCAGCAATCAACGGCCTTTCATCCGCCGATGACCGTCTTACAGACCGTGCAGACCGGTTATCGCTTCCACGACCGCGTCTTACGGCCGGCGCACGTCATCGTCGCGGTCGCGCTGCCGTCCGAAGAAGCCGCCCCCTGATTTTCGCTTTTGGAGCCAGCGGCCATGCCGACTTACGAATACGTGTGCGACGCCTGTAATCACCAGTTCGAAGAGTACCAGTCGATCACCGCCGACGCGCTGACGAAGTGCCCGGAGTGTAAGAAGAAGAAACTTCGGCGCCTCTTAGGCACCGGCGGCGGCTTCATCTTCAAGGGGTCGGGCTTCTACATCACCGATTACCGCAGCGACTCGTACAAGCAGGCCGCCAAGGCCGATTCGTCGGGTTCCACCAGCGAAAGCTCGAAGTCCAGCGGCGATTCCGGCGGTTCAACCTCCAGCGGCTCCTCTTCCGGTTCAAGCGGTTCCAAATCCGAGTCCTGAAAACCGTCGGGACGTAGTTGTTACCCGTAGGGTGGACGTCCCCGTCCGCCGCGAAGGTGAATTGGTGCGAAACACATCTCCTGTCCGTTGATTCACAAAAGAGTTTCGTCCCCGCGATCCTCCGTGGCGGACGGGGACGCCCACCCAACCGTCGCCTTCCCGTCCCGACGAGTCCGACTTTCCGTCACTTCTCACTGCCTTGACGACGTCCCTTTCACGCAACGTCGTGTAATGTGGGTGGATTCGGCGGTTCGGGTCGAAATCACTCATGATTGTGGAGTCCGCCGGCCGAAATATCTGTTGGGAAGCGGACCGCCCAGGACGACGCGGAGAACATTCGCGTTCGGTCGGGTATGGATGCGGCGCGGGCCTTTTCCCCTCCAGGGGCGATGGATGCCAAAACCCACTTGGAGACCCAGGAAAAGGCGGCGCCCCGGGAAATGGAACCCGGCCGAACGCGGGCGCGGCGAATAAGAAAGGGTTGAATCGATGCGCAGCTTGTTTGCGATCCTGTTGACTGCCGGCTCGTTGGCGGCCGCCGGCTGTCACACGTGCGACGTCTGCGACGACTGCGGTCCTCCGTACGCCGACACCGTGCACTCCAGCCACAAAGCCGGCTGCTCGACGTGCGGCCATAACCCGGTCGTCGCGCCCTACTACGGCGCCGCCGTCAAACAGACGCCGGCCGTCGCCGCGCCGGTGCAGATGAGCACCGCCCCGACCACGCGCGTGGTGCGTTGAACGACGCCGTTCGACGCTGACGCGCGGAACGACGACCGGCGGTCGGTACGCCTCGGCGGCGGCCAAGGCGCCGTCGCCGGCGGTCGCGCCGCGTTTCGTCAGCATCGTTTCGCCTGTCGTCCAACGCGACGTTCGGCTTCAAACCTTGGACGGATCCCGTCGTCGCTTCGTCACCCCGACGGCGTCGGTCCTCCGGTCAAGGTTTGAAGCCGCGTCGTTTTCCCTCGCTGTAAGCTCGCCGAACGCCGTCCGCCCCCGTAAACCTTCGGTGCCGCGCGGTTGATTCGCCGGCGGTCGCAGGCGGGTGGGCGTTCGTCATGAAACTGATCATCGCCGTCATCCAACCATCGCGCGTGGAAGCCGTCAAGCAAGCCCTCGCGGAAGAGGAAGTCTTCCGGTTGACGGTCATGGACGTGCAAGGCTTCGGCCGACAGAAGGGCCGCAGCGCCTTGTTCCGCGGTCAAGAGTTTTCCACCTACCTTACGCCTAAGGTCGAACTTCAAATCGCCGTGAACGAAGACTACGTCGAGCGGACGATCAACGCCATCATCCGCGCCGGGCGGTCCAGTGAAAGCGGTCGACTCGGCGACGGCAAAATCTTCGTACTTCCCATTGACGACTGCATCCGCATCCGCACCGGCGAGCGCGGCCCGGAAGCGATTTGACCGCCGGGCGACGCCGACTCAAACTTTCTCTGAATGCCGGCGCGCCGTAAGACGCGAAATTCATCGCGCCGACGCTGATCTTTGCGTCGTCTTTGCCGAACTCTTTGGTTCTCCAATCGCTCGTTCGCGCCGCAAGCAGCCTCTCTCGATTCCCGTGTCACGACTGCGTCTTATCCTCGCCGATACCAAGACCGTTGCACTTTCGTTGCCGGGATCGGTTCGCCGTCCGACCGACGCGGAAGAGTCGACGCACGGCTTCCATCGACAGCACCAGGGACGTTTCCACCGATGCATTCCTCACCGGCGGACGGACGTGCATCGTTCCTGGACCGCGCGACGGCCTTCGCCCCCGAGTTGATTGCGGCGGCGTTGGCGGCCGTCGTCTTTCTGGTCGGCTTCGGCGGCATTCCGCTCGCCAGCATCCGCGAAGAACACGTCGCCGCCGACGCCGTCGACACGTTGGCGAACAATCATTGGCTGGTGGCGTACGACCATGATACGCCCCGCCTTAAGAAACCGCCGTTGCCGCGGTGGGTGTCGGCCGCCGCGGTCTGGGCCGTCGGCGAGCCGACCGAATTCGCCGTTCGGCTGCCGGGTCGGCTGGCGGCCGTCGGCGTCTGTCTGTTGGTTTTCCTCTGGGGCCGACGCACGGCCGGCCGCGCCGCCGGCGCCGCCGCCGTCCTGATCTTTTCGACGACGTTCCTCGTCATCGGCG
>JBOFFD010000185.1:0-14693 GCA_051648425.1 Planctomycetia bacterium | reverse complement strand
CCACGACCTGCGCCTTCCCGTTGACCGTCAGCACCATCGGCTCTCCGGTCTCGTGCAGTTGTTCCAGATACTGCGCCGTCTGTCGCTTGAAGTTGGTCAACGAATCGATCCCGCTCTCGATATTCAACATCGCCTCGCCCCTATCGCACCTTATTAACATTCAATTAGATGCTACCACGTTCTCCGGCCTTGGGCAAGGACGATCGGCCGACCGGCTCGATTCACGTCTCCGCGCGAACCGATGCGGCCGCCGGTTTTCACGACGGAAAATCGGGAGTGGTTGTGTCGCGCGAGAGGTCGAAGAACGCATCGCCCGGCGTCGACGGGAAGGAGGGAAGAATGACGAAACGTGATCCGCTCGGACCGCCGGCGACGCCGATCGAAGACCGCCTCCGCGACTTGGCCTCCTCCGTCGCGCAGCCTGTTTCCAAGCCCTCGGCGGCCCCGTTTGTCACGGACAAAACGCCGCCGAACCCCAACGCGCGACGCGCGACGGTTCCGGCAGGTGACGGTGCTCGCCTCCCCGGACGACGTCCGCACGATCCAGAACCTTTGCCAGGATCTGTCGCTTCGGCTCGGCGGGCCGCCGCTCAACGTCAGCTTGGTGACCAGAGCGCTGTGGGCGATCCTCGCCGACGCCGCGCTGATCGGTTTGGGTCGTCCGCTGGCCTTGCCGGTTGTAGGAAAAGACGACGCGGTCCAACCCGTCGATCGAAGTCGCCGTATCACAATCGACGCTTACGACCGGAAGCATGACCCGAAAGGATCGTCTATGGCCAGGCGACGGAAAAGGTGGAAGATTCAGTCGAAGACTCTCTGCCAGCGGATACACTTCAAGCGACGGGCCTCCGCGCGATACGACCTCGATGTCAATCGACACCTGTACCGTGAAATGGTACAGATGATTCAGAACAACAAGGCGGTTCTGATCAATCGTCAAAGCAACCGCGTCGCGCTGTACCGGATCAACTTGCTGAACCCTGCGTTGAGCATCCTAGTGATCTACGACCGCAACCGGAAGACTCTCGTCACAGCGCTTCCGGAAGCCAAAAGCATCGATCTTCCAAATCCGCACCCGTAGGCGGCACCGCTGTTTCTCCAAAACGGTCGAACTTTTCGCCTGGACACCGCGGGATCGATGCGCCGCGAACCATCGCTTCCGACTCGATCTTCCGCGTTCCTTCACCCCTCTCTTTTTGTCTCGGACAAATGCCTCATCCCGGCCTCCGTTTCCTGCCGATGATCGGCATGGAAAGCGAGGTCGCCGCCATGTCCGTCGTCTTGACGTTGTTGAACCGGAAGGGTGGCGTCGGGAAGACGTCGACATGTCAACATTTGGCCGGTGCGCTGGCGAAAGCCGGGCGTCGCGTCCTCCTCTGCGACGCCGATCCGCAGGGGTCGTTGACCCAGGGCTTCTTCGGCCCTGAGGGACTTGAGGCGCTCGCGGAGCGGGACACGATCGCCGCCGTCTTCGACGACCGCCTCGACCCGGAGCCGGCCCGCCTGATCCGCCCGACGCCGTTCGAGCGCATCGCCCTCGTCCCCGGCAGCGACCACCTCAGCAAGTACAACATCCCCGCCGACCAGCTCGGCGGCGACCTCGGGCTGCTCAAGGACTTCCTCGACGAAGCGCGGCCGTTCTTCGACGTCTGCCTCGTCGACTGCCCCCCCAACCTGCAGTTCTGCTCCAACGCCGCCCTCGCCGCGTCGGATTTCGTCCTGGTGCCCGTCCAGCCCGAAGACTACGGCGCGCAGGGCCTCGTGCCGGTGCAACGGGCGATCGCCGCCATTCGGCGGACGCGGCATCCGCGGCTTCGCCTTCTGGGCTATCTCGTCACCCTCTACCAAAAGACCCTCGGCATCCACCGCGCCTACGAACAGTTGCTGCGCGCCAACTACGGCGACGCCGTCCTGACGACGGTCATGCCGGTGGCGACGCACTTCAAGGAGGCGGTCTCCGCCCGCAAGCCGGTCGGAGCCTACAAGCCGAAAAGCATGGCCGCGAAGGTCATGGACGCGCTGGCCGTCGAAGTGTTGGAGCGGTTCAAGAGTTCGGCCGCGGCGGCCGATGAAACGACGGACGGCGACGTTCTCGCCGAACCAACCGACGAGGCGGCCTGACATGAGCAATCGAGTCTCGAAACTGCTGGGCAACATGCAGGCGTCGTTGGGCGTCCGCCCCGACGCGGTGGAATCGAAAACCGTTTCTGGTCCGGCGACGCCGGCCACGGAGGTGCGCATGGATCCTCGCGACGGCTACAGCCGCAACCGCCAAGCCGGCGACATGGAAATCTCTCGGATCTGCCCCGACCCCGACCAGCCCCGCAAGGAGTTCGACCCCGAAGCGCTCGAACGCCTGGCCGCCAGCATCAAGGCCCGCGGCCTGCTCCAGCCGATCCGCGTCCGCTGGAACGCCGACCTCGGCAAGCACGTCATCGTCTGCGGCGAACGCCGCTACCGCGCGGCCCAGGCCGCCGGCTTGACGACGATCCCCTGCATGTTCGTCGAAGGGGCGCTGTCCGACGCCGAACTGCTGGAAGACCAGCTCGCCGAAAACCTCTGCCGCGACGACCTGAAGCCGATCGAGCGGGCGAACGCCTTCCGCCGTTACATGGAAGTCACCGGCTGCACGGCCCTCGACCTGGCCGGCCTGCTGAAGGTCGCGACGTCGACCGTCACCCGCGACTTGTCGCTGCTTCAACTGCCCCCGAAGCTGCAACTGAAGGTCGACGCCGGCGACCTGCCGGTCCGCGCCGCCCAGGAGATCGCCCGCGTCGAAGACCCGGTCGTTCAAGAGGAGCTGGCGGCGAAGGTCGACACCGGCATGACGACGCAGGAAGTGCAGGCCGTCGTGCGTCGGGAGCGCGCCGCCCGGAAGCCGAAGGAAGAGCCGAAGCTCAAAATGCCGGTCAAAGGCCCGGTCGACGAAACCTTCCGCATCAAGGCGCCGGCCGGCAAAGTGACCGTCAGCCTCCGCCGCGGCGGCGACGCCGACGTCCGCGCGGCGCTGCTCGCCGCCCTCGCCGTCGTCGAGGCCCGCATGGACGGCGCCCAGGCCGAAGCCGCCTGACCGCAGACCGTTCAGGCCGGTGCCGTCATTCCTTGGCGGCGAGCAGTTCTTCGACGTAGGCGCGGATCGCACTCGTCCGCGCCGCGTCGGCGAACATCCCGCCGCGGGCGCCGAACAGGCGGTAGCCTTTCGCCGTCGGGCGAAGCGGATCGAGGGCCTCGGCGACGACTGCCGCCCGCGCTTCCGGCGCAAGCCCGTTCAAATACGCTTCGACCCGCCGTTCGGCCTCTTCCTCCAATCGCCGCGCTTCGCTCCGCGCTGCTTCTTCCGCCGCCGCCGCGGCCTGCTGCGCGGCCAGCCGCTTCTTCTGTCTTTCTTCCTGCTCCCGCCGCTCCTGCGGGGTCGTGTAGCCCTCCGGCACGCCGTACCCGTCCTCGATCGATTTGCGCAGGTAGCCGGCCGGGTTCCGCCCGATCCGCCGGTCCTTCCGCTCCTTCAGCCAATCGAAGACATCGATGGCCGATTCGATCCGTTCCGCCGGCTGTGCGTGGGCGAGTTCGCAGGCGATCTTCAGCCCGACGCCGCGCTCGACGAGCTGCGTCACCAGCGGGTTCGGCGTCGGTTCGGGATCGGCCGCCGCCGGGAACAGCGGCAGGCAGCCGGCCATGTTGAGCCGGATCAGCCAGTCGCCATTGCGGCGGAAGAAACGCTCCTTCGGCTGCAACGGCGCCAGGAACCCCTTCGCCACCAGTTCCTTGATCGGCCCGTCGAGCTTCCGTTTGATCTGGCCCGCGTCGCCGTACGACCGCGACAAGCCGATCAGTTCAAAGGCGAAATCGTGCAGCTTGAAGGTCCAGTACGGGTTCTTCCCCCGGTTGAACCGCTTGTCCAGAAACCGGAAGATGCGCTTGGCCACCGGCGAACGGAGCGACAGATAGAGGCTCAGGTCGATCGACTTGGTCCACTGCGCCTTGAAGTTCTGGAAGACGCTTTCGTTCCAATGGATCACCGCCGGCGGCAGGCGGCCGTGTTCCAGTTCGGGCGCAACCACCCCGTCGGCGTCGCGCCGTTCGTAGACGTCCACGTTGTCGAGCACGCTGAAGTTTTGGATGCGGTTGAGCCAGCGGCCGCTCTTCGCCTCGTACCAGGCGTTGCGAAGGTCGAAGGTCACCGCCTTCCAACGCCGCAGCGATTCGGTGATGCGCTGGTACGTGCCGGCGGCGTGGTCCCAGTCCATGAGTTCGATGAGCCGGTAGCGCGTAAACGACAACGCCCGCTCGGCGAACTTCTCGCGGGCGCTCAGCGTGATGAGGCCGAGCAGCACGTCGCTGTCGAAGGCTGTCGGGTAGCCGATCGCTTCCGGAGCGTAGACCGTCAACACCCGTTCGATCGTCCTCCCCTCGACGAGGTCGGCGCGGCGATAGACGAGCGGGCCGCCGGCCCCTTGGAGGATCGACTTGTCGTCGTCCTTGCGGTGGGCGAACGAGAAGATCGGCCATTCGGCGAGGTTGAGTTCGTCGCAGCCGAGTTCCTTCGGCGACGTCTGGACTTCGGGGCGGAGGACCGGCGGCATGGCAGTCATGCTTCCTGTTCTACCCCTGTCAAAATAGAAAAGCAACAACATGCTTTCGGCGTCTCCGCCGTCCGACCCCTCCTGCTTGTTGTTGTTACTTATCTACATTATCTCTTTATTATGTCTTCCGTTTCTCCTTTGAAAACAATGGCTTACGTCGTATTTCCTGCCTGAACACCCGGTAGTCGCCTGCCTGAACACCCGGTAGTCGCCTGCCCAAACACCCGGTAGTCCTGCCCGAACGCCCGGTACTTCCTGCCTGAACACCCGGTAGTTTCCTGCCCGAACGCCCGGTACGAAATTCCGGTCGAATCCAAGCTTAGGGTCCGCGCCAAAACAAAATACCGCTAAGAAACGCCCTTTACGCGTGATTTGCGGCGAGTTAGCGAGTGGAATCGGTAACTTATTTTGGCGCGATGCCTTAGGGACGACGATTGCGAGGAATGGAAAACCAAATCCTGCCCGAACACCCGGTACTTTTCCTTCTGGGTCCGTTTCACGGCGATCGACTTTGTGGTTGGACAAGAATTCACGCCATATTCATGAGATCGCATAACCTTCTGGTTTGAAAAGCTTTTCGGTCAGTTGAATCAGATTTGTGAAAGAACGTCGTCGGTCTGCCCCTGTCGTTTCGCCTCGATATTGTCCAGACTATTCGTGCGAGGCGTTCTTCTCCGTCGCTTCGGCCACGACCCTTCCGCGGAGTCTGTTTATGTGGAAATTGGACGAACTGCGGGGTCGCCACCGCGACGGCGTCCTGCGTCTCTGCGCCGACCACGGCGCGTACGACGTTCGGATTTTCGGTTCGGTGTTGAACGGAACCGCGACCGACGACAGCGACGTCGACTTCTTCGTCGCGTTTGAAAAAGGGCGGACGGCCGCCGACTGGCGGGCGCTGCGAGAAGCGTTGCAGCGCCTGCTCGGTTGCAGCATCGACTTGGCGGTCGAGAACCACGTGCTTTCGTACCGGCGGGCGTACATCCAACGCCGCTCGGTCGCGTTCTGAAAAAATCGGCAGCGTGAACGTAGTCGTATTTGATTTTTAGTTGTAAAGGTTTACGCCCATGCCCGACGACGTATTCCCAGCCGTTCCGGTGACGCCTTACTGCAAAACCGTGTGCCCCGGCGGCGGCGGTTTCGGCGATGGTGGTGGCGGCTTCACGAACGGCAACGGAGGAGGAGGAGGTGGCGGAGGAGGTGGAGGAGGCGGTTCCGGAAGTGCGTGCGACGTCTGCCCGCCGCCCGAACAGTGCGACGTGGACCAATCGCCGAACTACCCGTACAACCAGCCGCCGGAGGCCAGCGACAATCCGGTCATGTACGGGTCCGGGGCGCTCGTTCTTCAACCCACCGACCTGACCGCCCCCGGGCTCGGCGCGCCGATCGTCCACCGGCGGTCGTTCGCCAATCGAATGAACTCGGTCGTCGACGTCGGTTTCGGCTTCGGCTGGTTCGTTTCGACCATGCCGTTCATCGCTCGGCCGAATTCTCCCGACCTCGACCTCCTCGCCGTGATCCTCGACGCCAACACCACGTACTGGTTCGAGCAGTCCGCCCTGACCGGAGGTTACAACCCGCGCTTCGGCAACGCCGTCCTCTTCCACGACGCCGTCGAAGGCAAATATCGGATGATCTTCCCGGACGGCAGCCTCGTCTGGTTCCACGATTTCGATCAGACCAACCATCCGGCCGGCGTCGTGGCGGGTTGGACGTCGCCCGACGACTTCCAGACCGTCGTCGAATCCTACGCCGCCGGCAAGCCGGAAGTGCTCCGACGGACGTACACGTCGTCCGACGACGTCGAGACCGTCGAACGTTTCTTCTACGCCTACCATGCTTCCGGTGCGGACCAAGACCGCATGGCCTCCGTGACGTGGCAGCGTCAAGTGGGCGGCGGGGCGTGGACCGACCTCCGCCGCGTCCTGCACGACTACTACGGTTCCGGTTCCGACCACGGCAATCCCGGCGATCTGAAAACCGTCGTCGTCGAGGAATGGAACGGGTCGGCCTGGGCCGTTCTGGAAACCAGCTATTACCGCTACTGGAAATCCGGGCAGGCCGGCGGGTATGAACACGGCTTGAAGTACTCCCTCGGTCCCGACGCCTTCAGCCGTCTCGCCGACGCTGTCGCCGATCCGTTCGCCGCGACCGACGCACAGGTTTCCGCCTACGCCGACTTCTATTTCGAGTACGACGCCGAACGCCGCGTCGTGAAGGAACGCGCTCAAGGCGCGACGTGCGGCCGCTCGCAGTTCGGCGTCACCGAGTACGGCTATACCGAAAGCGTGAATCCCGACGAGTTCGCCGTCTGGAAGCGGAAGACCGTCGAATCCCGGTCCGACGGCGCCCAGATCATCGTCTACACCAACTTCGCCGGCCAACCGATCCTGCGCGAATTGAAGTCGGGTGCGAATCGTTGGATCTTGTTCTATGAACGCGACCTCTACGGCCGGATCGTCCGTCAAGCCTATCCTTCCGCCGTCGTCGGTTACGACGATACCGAAGGGAATTTGGACGTCGATCTGCGGACTTCCGAGGGTCTCCTTCGCGAGTACGAGTATTACGAGCCGGTCGTCGGGACGCGCACGGGCCGATTGAAAAGCGAATCGGTCCGTCGGGGCGCGGCGGGAATCCCGTCGAAGCTGCGCGACTACGAATACGGTTCGTCGTCGCTGACGGCGAACCGGCGCGTCGAACCGACGTCGCTGATGGTCGAGTACCGCGACGACGACGGCACCGGCGTCCTCCAGACCATCTACGAATACACGTACCACCCGGATTCTTTGCGCGTTCAGGAGAAAAAGACCTATCGGCCGCAGGTTTTAGAGACTGAGAACGGCTCCGGGATTTCCTACGTCCGCCGCGAAGTGTACGACATCTTCGGCAATCTTACCTGGACGATGGACGAACGCGGCGTCATCAGCGCCTTCAAGTACAACGTCGTCACCGGCGCGACGACGCGGCGGATCGACGACGTCGATACGTCGCTCGTTTCCGCCGCGCCGTCCGGCTGGGCCACGGTGTTCGGTTTCGGCCGGCACCTCGTCGCCGACTTCGAGTCCGACGACAAAGGCCGGATCACGCAGA
Source organism: Planctomycetia bacterium (assembly GCA_051648425.1). Classification (GTDB taxonomy): domain Bacteria; phylum Planctomycetota; class Planctomycetia; order Kolteriales; family Kolteriaceae; genus JBOFFD01. The sequence goes on along the minus strand of JBOFFD010000185.1, from coordinate 7,023 downwards.
CGCTCGGCCCCGCTCACGAGATCGACCTCGCGGGAACGGCGACCACCGTCCGCACCGCCGAATGGACCGTGTACAAGGACGCGGCGCACGAAGTCTGGCGCGGCCGCGGCTACGCGACCGGCGCCGCCGGCAGCTACGTCTATACGCTCGTCAATCCGGTTCAGATCGTGAAGATGGACGACCTCGGCCGGGTTACGGACCAGATCGCGGCGACGCGCTCGTCCACATCGGGCCGGCTGACCGCCGCCGACGCCTTCCCGCAGTCGTCGTGGGTGCGCTGGACCGCGCAACACTACAACGACCATTGCCAGCGCGACTGGTCGCGGGCGTACCACGACGTGCCGGCGAGCGGCGTCGGCGCCTCCGGAACGAACTACGACCAGACCGATTTCGGCTACGACGCGCTCGGCCGCGTCAACCGCGTCCAAACGCCGGGCGGCACGATCACCCGCACGGTCTACGATCCGCGCGGCTTGGCGACGGCCGTCTACGTCGGCCTCGACGACGCCGGCGCCACCGATTTCGATCCGACCGGAGGGGGTGCGGTCGGCAACGACATGGTCCTGACGGAAGCCCGCGAATACGACGGCAACGCGGCCGGCGGCGACGGCTACCTCACCAAACGGACGCAGCCGGTCGACGCGACCCCGGCGAACGACCGCGTCGCGACGTTCGGCTACGACTACCGCGGCCGCCGAATCTGGACCGACGGCGAAATCGACTTCTACGAAGAGACGGTCTACGACAACCTCGGCCGGGCCGTGCGCGTCGACCGTCACGCTACGACTTCGGCCGGCAACCTCGTCGCCCGGTCTGAAACGAAGTACGATTCGCTCGGCCGCGTCTACCGCAGGCTGCAGTATTCGGTCGACCCGGCGACCGGGACCGTTGGCAACGCCATCGCGGATGATTTCTGGTACGACGGCTCCGGCAACCGGATCAAAGAGATCGCGAAAGGTACGAGTTCTTACACGAAGCGCCGGTTCGACGGTCTCAACCGGGTGGTGAAGGAATTCGTCTGCTACGGCGCCGATACAAACTACGCGGCGGCCGGATCGGTGGCGGCGAACACCGTCCTTGAACAGACCGAGACAGCCTACGACGACGGCGGCTCGGTCGTCAAAAGCGTCGTCCGCCGCCGGTTTCCCGCCGCGACCGGCCTGGGCGAACTCACCAGCCCGACCGGGGCGCAGCCGAAGGCGCGGGTCTCCTACAAGGCGATGTGGTCCGACGCCGTCGGCCGGATGCAGGCGGCCGCCGCCTACGGCACCAACGGTGGCGCGTCGTGGACCCGTCCGGCCGTCGTGCCGACGCGGTCCGACGACGTTCTCGTCACCAGCCAGTTTTACAACGACCGCGGCGAAGGATTTTCGACGGTCGACCCCGCCGGCATGGAAACCCGCGCCGCCTTCGACGACCTCGGCCGCCGGACGACGCAGATCGTCAACTGGAAGGCCAGCCCCGCCACTCCCGACGAAAACATCACGACCTCGTTCGCCTACACGCCCGACGGCCTCTTGAAGACGCTGACGGCGGCCAACGCCGCCACCGGCTCACAGACGACCCAGTACGTCTACGGCACGACGCTTTCAGACAGTAAAGTAGCCCGCGCCGACCTGCTCCGCGCGGAAGTGTATCCCGACTCGGTCGACGGTTCGGACCGCGTCGTGTTTTCTTACAACCGCCAGGACCAACGCACGACCCAGACCGACCAGCGCGGCGTCGTCCGCGTCTTCGACTACGACAAACTCGGCCGCCTCATCCACGACCGCGTCACGACACTGCCTTCGGGGGTCGACGGCGCGGTGCGGCGGATCAGCACGGAGTACGACATCCGCGGTCTTACGACGCTTCTTACGAGCTATGACGACGCGGTCGTCGGCCAAGGTTCGATCGTCAACCAAGTGAAGTCGTCTTATAACGGCTTCGGCCAGCTTCTCAAAGAGGAACAGGCGACAGCCGGCGCGGTCGCGGTCGGAACGTCGGCGGTGCAGGTCGCCTACGCCGACGGAACCGGGAACCTCGTCCGGCCGACGACGTTGACCTACCCGAACGGCCGGGCGCTTGCCTACAATTACGGAACGGCGGGCGGAACCGACGACCGGCTTTCCCGACCGCGGTCGATCGTCGACGGCGCGGGTCCGACGACGCTGGCCGAGTACGGCTACCTGGGGGCGGGCATGTTCGCGACGGTCGACTATCCGCAGCCCGACCTGCGGTACGACCTAGCCGCCGGCACCGGCGACGACCCGTTCGATTCTTCGGGCGGCGGCGGACTCGACCGCTTCGACCGCGTCGTCGACCTGCGCTGGATCGACTACGGCGGTTCTTCCGACGCCGTCCGCGTCCAATACGGCTACGACCGCGTCTCGAACCGCACGCACCGCCGCGAACCGCTCGACCCGAACCACCTTCACGACGAACTCTACGCCTACGACGGCGCCCACCGCCTGGCCGACTTCCGCCGCGGCACTCTGAACGCCGCCGGCGACTCGATCACCACCCTGGAACTGCGGCAGGACTGGTCGCTCGACGCGACCGGCAACTGGAGCGGCTTCAACGAAGACGCCGGCGGCGGCGGCACTTGGAGCCTCGAACAAACCCGCGCCGCGAACGTCGTCAATGAAATCACGGCCATCGCCGCCACCGTCGGGCCGACTTGGTCGACGCCGACGTACGACCGCGCCGGCAACATGACCACCCTCCCCAAACCGGCCGACCCGACGATGTCTTACACCGCGACCTGGGACGCCTGGAACCGGCTCGTCAAACTCGAAGAAGACGACGGCGCGAGCGGCCTGCGCCCGGTCGGCGAATACCGCTACGACGGCCGGACGTTCCGCGTCCGGGCGAAGTCTTACAACGCCGGCGTCTTGAGCGAGGACCGACGGTTCTTCTACACCCCCGGCTGGCAGGTGGTGGAAGAGCGGCTGGCCGACCTCTCGACCGGCGTGCTGGATTCGACGGCCGATCGGCAGTTCGTCTGGGGCGTGCGGTACGTCGACGACCTGATCTTACGCGACCGCACGACGACGGCGCCGCTCGACGAACGGCTCTACGCGCAGCAGGACGCCAACTGGAACGTGACGGCGGTCGCGGATGCGGCGGGGGACCTGCAAGAGCGGTATGCGTACACTGCGTACGGTGTCAGCGCAGTCTTGGACGGTTCTTTCGATCCTCGATTGACGTCGACCTACGTCTGGGAGACCCGCTACGCCGGCTACCGTTGGGATGCGGTGTCAGGACTGTACGCCGTTCGGTTCAGGTACTACTTGGCGGATACTGGTGCGTGGGCGAGCAGGGATCCGATCGGCTTCCATGCGGGGGATGCCAACCTGGCGCGGTACGTTGGGAATCGGCCAACCGTTTCAGTCGATCCCAGCGGACAGAAGGGCGAGTCCGGGAGTGATCTGCTTACAGATTGGTGGTACGGCACCCCGCCGATCATTGCTCCGGGGCGTGATACTACAATCGCAGGCACCTTGCCGAATGCACTCGCGGAAATGGCAACGACAGAAGAATGTCGAATCGAAGCGATTAGAATCGCCAAAGCAATTGCAAACACTTCACGCCACTGGCGTTGGAGATATCCAAGATTCAGAGATCACCGGCGTCAAGGATACTTTTGCTATGAATGGGCCTATGCATTTGAAGACGCCTTCAACTTGGAGTCGTCCGGCAAATGCTTTACGGTGAAAGTTGAAGCAGGATCCACGCCTGAAGGTGATATAAGCCATTTCTGGATTGCTATACAGCCGATCAACAACCCGAAGGAAACGATCTATGTCGACGATGGCTTCTATCGTCCAGGGTCTTATGTCTTTAGGCATCGGCCGTTATATGACGGATGGGTGATGGACTTTCCGACGATTGTGCCTCGAAGCGAATGCAACCCACCTCCGCCATACAATTGCAAGAACGAGCGGCAACCAAGGAAGGAGGTTCCGGAACCTTAATTCAACTAAGGCATGCCGAATTTTAACGTATCTCTGCATGATTGTCTCTAAAGGGTTTCTGGTGTCAGCATGACTTTGAGCAAGGACTGGATTTCCTGATTCTACGAAAGCAGTTGTTGGAACCGGCCGCAGTATTGTAGCTAGAAAAATTTGGAAGAGGAGATTCAATCAATGAACGCAAAAATTTCAAGCCGGGTGTTCGCGTGCTTGATCACTGCGTACTCTTTAGCTGCCTTAGTAGCGATTTTTTATATTTTTCGTGACTTTGGGGGAAGTTACGGCACTACGGTATTAGTTATCTTCCTTGTTCCGGCCTTGATCTCGGTCCGAATGTATTGTCAATGGGAGTCGGTTCGATGGCGCAGTTTCGCGTATCTAGCGATAGTGGTTTTTGTAATGTCCGGATTGCTGACTTTTAGCGTTAAGCATTGGTATTCTCTCGGCTTGGATCGTTATTGGAAAAAGCATGTCGAGTACTTAGAATTTAAGGTTAAGCTTCGAGCAAATCCGGCATTTCAGAACGTCGACGCTTTGGAAACTGCGAAGGGTACTTATTGGTTGCAGGGAACCGTTGAAACGAAAAGCGACTTCGAGAATTTGAAAATGATGTCCGAAGAGTGCACAAACATCGACTGGAACTTTGACATTCACTAAGAAATGGCACTAAGTTGAAGTGGCGTCGAAATTCGGGCCAGAAAGGGGCGGTCGTTTTAGAGAGGACGGGCCGGGATCTTCGTCGCCGGGACCACTTCACTGGATCGCCGTACGTACTTCTACAGCAGATTGAACAACTAAAGCCCTCTTGCGCCACGTGCCGATTAGTGATAGATAAAGGACGTTATCCAGCGCTAACGACGCTCCGTCCCGAAGGAGGTGCTTCATGCCCGATTTGTCCATTTCCCAAGAAGTAAAATCCCTCGTCGACGCCGAGGTCGCCCGCGGCGGCTACTCCGACGCCGGGGCCCTGCTCCGCGACGTCCTGGTCCGCCGCCGCAACGACGCCGTCCGCGCCGAAACGGCCGCCCGCCTCCGTGAACTCCTCGACCTCGCCAAGCCGGAGCAGCGGGAAATGCTTTGCACGGCGATCCGTGATCGCCACCCCGGCGTGACGTTCACCGCCCTGTACGACGGATTCGACCTGTCCGGCGTCCCCGACGACCGGATGGAACCCCTCTGGGAACGGGTCGACATCCTGGTCGAGTTGCTGCGGTCGGAGCGCGACGTCGAAGAAGGGCGGGTTTACACCGTCGCCGAGGCGCGGGCGGAAGTCGAGCGGCGCCTTGCCACGCCGCGGTCGTGATGAAGGAATACGCCGTCGAGGTGGGGGATAGGGCGACCGCACAAATCACCGAGGCGGTGCGCTGGCTGAGGGAGCAGGCGCCGGAAGCGGCCGAACGCTGGTCCGACGGACTCTGGGCGGCGATCGACGGCCTTGCTGTGATGCCCGAGCGCTGGCCGGTCGCCGACGAAGGGATGGGCCTCGACCCTCCCTTGCGCCGGCGCGTCTATGGGAATTATCGCATCCTCTTCCGCGTAGAGGGCGATGTCGTCATGGTGCTGCACGTCCGTCATGGAAAACGGCGGCCGCTCAATCGGACCGATGTAGGCGACGGAGAAGAATCGTGACGGACGAATTGATCCTTTCCGAGCCGTCGACGGCGGTCGTCACGGCGATCCTCCCAATTTCCGCCGGAGTTCCCCGGATCGTGGTCGACGCCGGCCCCGCCGCCGGCTTCGTCTGGGAGGAATTTTTCAGCGGCCAGCTCCGCAACCGGAATACGCGGACGGCCTACCTGCGCGCCGTCCATCGCTTCTTCCGGTGGATCGAGCCGAAAGGGATTCTCCTTCCTCAGATCACGCCGGGGATCGTCGGCGACTATTTGGACTCCCATCCCGGCAGCGCGCCGACGAAGAAACAGCACCTCGCCGCGCTGCGCCGCTTGTTCGACCTGCTGGTCGTCCGCCACGTCGTCGTGCTCAACCCGGCGGCGTCCGTCCGGACCGAGCGTTATGAAGTGGTCGAAGGAAAGACGCCGGACATCGCCGTCGACACCGCCAGGCTCTTGCTGAAGTCGATCGACGCGACCAACGTCGTCGGATTGCGGGACCGCGCCGTATTGGCGACCCTCGTTTACACGGCCGCTCGCGTCGGGGCCGTCGCCAAACTGAGGATGGGCCATCTGATGCACGACGGCACGCAATATCTATTTCGCTTCGACGAGAAGGGCGGAAAGTCGAGGGAAATCCCGGCCCGACACGACCTGGAGGTCTACCTCTCCGAGTACCGCGACGCCGCCGGCATCGCCGGCGACCCGAAGGAAAGCCCCCTCTTCCGGTCCGCCGAACGGCGCACCAAACGCCTCACCGCCGCCGCCATGTCCGCCACGGACATCGCCCGAATGTTGAAACGCCGCCTCCGCGACGCCGGACTTTCAAACCGGATTTCTCCCCACTCCTTCCGCGTCACCACCATCACGAACCTGTTGGAACAGGGCGTCGCCCTCGAAGACGTACAGTACCTCGCGGGCCACTCCGACCCCCGGACGACCAGGCTCTACGACCGCCGGCATCGAAAGGTGACGCGGAACATCGTCGAGCGGATCGATATCTAGCGACCGTGATCGTAAATCATATCCAGGAAAAGGTTTGCGTAACGACAAGCCTGCCGCTGGCTGAGCGGTGGAAACGCGATGCCAAAATTGGCACCCCTCGACCGTCAATTGCTTAGGAATTGAAGCATGGTCTATAAAAAAAGAATTCAATAACTGTATGGATCAAGGCGATACGGCTTCCAGCATCTTCGAAGTGGAGATGTTGTCTCAAAATAGGGAAGCTGTATGAACAACCAGCAAAAGTGCATCGACGAAGTGATGTACAGGGTGATTCCAACCATGCGGGCGGAGTTCCGCCGGTTCGTCATGAACGGTGGGGAAGCGTCGCAAGAGTTTCTCGATTATCTCGACCGCGACGTCAAATGCCAGGTGGCGGTCGATATCGTTTTGGACGACAGGGCGGCCTCTTTGCGTGAATTGATGAAAGCCTTCGACGAGGTGAAGGCGGCCGACGG
>JBOFFD010000184.1:0-8268 GCA_051648425.1 Planctomycetia bacterium | reverse complement strand
CGATCGACGGCGGCGGCGCGATCACCCTCGACGGCGACAACGCCAGCCGGATTCTGAGCGTGAGCGGCGGGATCGGCCTCGTGCTCGACGGGCTCACCTTCACTCGCGGCGATGCCATCGCGGGTACCGGCGGGGCGGTGAGCTACTCCGGCTTGTCGTTCGCGGTCGTGGATTCGATCTTCGACGACAACGACGCCTCCTCTGCCGGGGCCCTGACCATCTCGCAATCTGCCGGTGGGACCGTGTCGATCGTGCGGTCGCAATTCAGCGACAACACCGCGACCAGTTTCGGGGCGATCAACATCATCCAGGGCAACGATAGCTCCCTGGAGATTGTCGATTCCGAGTTCATGCTCAACTCGGCGACCACCTCCAGCGGGGCGGTGAGTGTCATCCAGAGCAACCGAGGGACGGTCACCCTGTCCGGGAGCACTTTCGCCGAGAACGCCGCCGGGGTCTTCTCGGTCTTCAATCTCATTCAAAACACGAATTCGGTCTTCACCATCACGGCCAGCACTTTCGTCGACAACTCGGCCACGACGACCGGCGGTGTGCTGAACTACCTCGCGAACACCGGTTCGACCGCGACCCTGCAGAACAGCACGTTCGTCGACAACACTTCGACCGAGAATGCCGTTTTCAGCGGCACCTCGATCATAAACGTCAGCAGCAGCTTGTTCGTCGGTAACCGGGCCACGACCACGCCGGCGACCGGAGTCGGGATCAACTACACTTCGGGTGGCAACAACCTTCTGGATGATTCCAGCACGGGCTCGGGCTTCACCCAACCGACCGACCTTGTGGATGTCGACGCGCTGCTTGCCCCGATCGGGAACTACGGTGGGCCAACGCAAACGATCGCCTTGCTCCCCGGCAGCCCGGCCATTGACGCCGGGGCGGGCACGGCCGTCGATCAACGCGGCATCGCTGTCCAGAACGGCACCCGCGACATCGGAGCGTTCGAGAGCCGCGGGTTCAGCCTCGCGATCGTCGGCGGCAACAATCAGTTCGTCGCACCGAGTACAGCTTTTGCGAATCCTCTCGTTGTCTCCGTGACGGCGAACAACGCGATCGAACCGGTGATCGGTGGTCAAGTGACGTTCACCGCACCGGGCAGTGGCGCGAGTTTCACCCCAACGCCCATCACGGCGACCATCGGTTCGGATAGCAAAGCGAGCAGCGGTATCATCACGGCCAATGCGAATCTCGGTGGGTACACCGCGACGGCATCGGCCACCGGTGCGAGCGACGTCTCGTTCACACTCACCAACACCGGCTCGGTCACTCTCGGCGCACTCGCACCGTCGAGCGTTGGGGTCAACACGGCTTACACGGGGACGATTGCCGTCACGGGCGGGCAACCCGGGTACGCACTGGGTGCGGTCACCGGCCTGCCGGCCGGGCTGTCGGCTTCGTTGACTGGCAGCACGATCACCATCAGCGGCACGCCGACCGCCCTGGGCTCCGCGAGCATCAGCATTACCGTCACCGATTCGCTCAACCAATCGACCACGCAATCGTTCACGCTCGACGTCGTCCAAGCCGGCTCGCTCGTCGTCACGACGATCGACGACATCGTCGATCCGCTCGACGGGTTGAACAGCCTGCGGGAGGCGGTCGCGTTCGCCGAGTCGCTCCCCGGGGCCGACACGATCACGTTCGCCCCGGCCGTGTTCGCCACCCCGCAGACGATCCAGTTGGTGGCCGCGCTGCCGGACGTGACGGCGGCCGGCGGCCCGCTGACCATCACCGGCTCCGTTGCCCGCGTGACGATCCGCGGCGGGAGCTTCGGGGAGTCGAACGGCGGGATCATCGAGGTGCTGGCCGGGGCCGATTTAACCCTGGACCGGCTCACCCTGGCCGGCGGCCAAGCCGGCAACGGCGGGGCGGTGTTCAACGCCGGCACGCTGACGATCACCGGTAGCACCCTGAGCGGGAACTCGGCCAACTCCGGCGGGGCGATCCGCAGCTCCGGCACGGCGACGATCACCGGCAGTACCTTGAGCGGGAACACGGCCCTCGCCGGCGGCGGAGCGGTGTTCAACACCGACACGCTGACGATCACCGGCAGCACCCTGAGCGGGAACACGGCGCCATTAGGCGGTGCGGTGTTCAACGACGTTGGCACGGCGACGATCACCGGCAGCATCCTGGCGAACAGTGGGGGCGGCGGCACGGACCTTCAGAACACCGGCACGATCACGGCCGCCAGCGGATTCAACCTGATCGAAACGGCGAACGTGTCCGGGTCGTTCATTGTCAGCACGGCGGACCCGCTGTTGGCCCCGCTCGGGAACTACGGCGGGCCGACGCAAACGATGGCCCTGCTGCCCGGCAGCCCGGCCCTGGACCTCGGGGACCCGACCGACACGTCGACCGACCAGCGGGGCGTCGCGGTCCAGAACGGCCGCCGGGACCTCGGGGCGTTCGAGAGCCGCGGGTTCACGATCGCCGTCGTTTCCGGCAGCGGCCAGTCGGCCACCCTGGGCACGGCCTTCGCCGCGCCACTGGTCGTTCAAGTGACGGCCGTCGAATCCACTGAACCGGTGGCCGGCGGCGTGGTGACGTTCACCGTCCCCGGTTCCGGCGCCACGGCGACGCTGGACACGCCCGCCGCGACCATCGACGGCATGGGCCGGGCGTCGACGACCGCCGCCGCCAACACCGTCGCGGGAAGCTACGCCGCGACCGCCGCCGCGGTCGGGCCGTCGTTCGCGTTGACGAACACCGCCGCCGCCGGCGTCGTGGTGGTGCAGTCGGACGGCACGACCGTCGTCGTCGAGGGCGGCGCCGGCGATACGCTCACGATCGTGTTGACCGCCCAGCCGTCGGCCGACGTCGTCGTGACGATCAACCTTGGCGCGGGACTCGCCGCGTCGACCACCACGCTCGTCTTCACCACGCTGGATTGGCAAGTGCCGCGGCAGGTGGCGATCACCGCCGTCGACGATCCGTTCGTCGAGGGACCGCGGACTGCAACCGTTTCGTTCACGACCGTGAGCGCCGATCCGAGCTTCAACGGCCTGTCGGTCCCGCCCGTGACCGTCTCCATCGCCGACGACGTCGCATTGACGCCGCCGACCGCCACCGGCCCTTCGTCCGCGACGATCGCCGAAGACGCCGCCGTTCCGTTGCCGATCGCAGTGACGGCCGATCCCAGCGGCGTCACGACGGTGCGGATCGCCGGCGTGCCGGCGGGCGCCCGGTTCTCGGCCGGGGTCGACCTCGGGGGCGGCGTCTGGCAGTTGACGCCGGCGCAACTGCCCGGCCTCGCCTTCACGCCGCCGCGCCACTGGAACACGCCGAAGGACGGCGCCATCACCTTGACGGTGACGGCGACGACCGCGCGGGCCGCCGACGGAACGACGGCGTCTTCGGCCCCGTTCACGGTTTTGGTGGCGGTTTCGCCGGTCAACGACGCCCCGGTGGTGCTGCCGAACGGTCCGACGCTGTCGGTGGCGGCCGGCCCGCGCGGTTCCTTCGTCGGCCGGATGACGGCGCTGCGGCAGGAGGATCCCGACGGCCTGCCGCGTTTCAGCGGCTTGGCGATCACCCGCCTCACGGGCCGGGGGACGTGGCAGTACCAGTCGCGCGGCTCGCGCACGTGGCGGACGATTTCGGGGGCGACGGCGGCGCGGCCGTTCCTGCTGCGGTTCGACGCCCGGCTGCGGTTCACGCCGGCGGAAGGGGCGTCGACCCGCAGCGCCGCGGTGCGGTTCCGCTTCTGGGACCAGACGAAAGGCCGGGCGCAGAGCCGCTACACCCTGCGGAACGGCGACGTCGGCGGGACGGGGGCCTTCAGTGTCAACCAGTTGACGCTGCGGGTGTCGGGATCGGCGCCCGGCCGCGCGAGGGCCGCCGCCGAGGGGTCGACCCCCGCCAAACTCCGCTCGGCGAAACTGTCTCCCGCCCTGCTCGACGCCGCCTTCACGGCGTCCGTCGACGACTAAGCGGACGAGAAGTCGTCCATAGCCCGCCGCGCGAGCAAGGGAGCGGACGGGAAGTCGTTCATAGCCCGCCGCGCGAGCAAGGGATTCCGAAAACCGCGCGACGCCGAACGACCGCCCTACGGACCACGAAGCCGTCGGAACGGGAATCCCTTGCTCGCGCGGCGGGCTATGTTGCTTCTACGCCGGCTTGACGGCGTAGACCTTCACGCTGGCGGCGTACTCGTTGACGTCGTAGCGCCCCAGCAGTTCCGTGAGCCGTTCGTGGACGCCCGGCTCCATCGGTTCCGTCGATGGGGTGCAACAGCCGGCGTCGACGATCGTCATTCTGCCTAACCCGGTGGGCGCCGCGATCGTCGGCGTGCAGCAGGCGGCTTGGTTTTCGACGTTCGCGTAGGCGTTGAGATCCGCCCCGGCGTCGACCACTTCCACTTCCGCGAAGCCGGCGCTGAGCAGGCCGAACTTGTAGTCGTCGATCGAGATCGCGCCGGCGATGCAGCCGACGTACGCGGCGACGTCGGCGGCCAGTTCGGGCGGCAGCGGCTTCTTCAAGGCGATGTCGCTGACGGCGAGCCGGCCGCCCGGCTTCAAAACGCGGGCGATTTCGCGGAAGACGGCCGGCTTGTCGGCCGCCAGATTGATGACGCAGTTGCTAAGCACGCAGTCGACCGTGGCGTCCGCCAGGGGCAGGGCGTCGATCGGGGCGAGATGGAATTCGACGTTCGCCGCCGGCCGGCCGTCGTCCGCCGTGGCGGCGTTCCGCTTCGCCAGCTCGATCATGGCGGGGGTCATGTCGACGCCGATCGCCTTGCCGGTCGGTCCGACTTTTTTGGCGGCCAGAAAAACGTCGAGACCGCCGCCGCTGCCCAAATCGACGACCGTTTCGCCGGGCCGCAAATGGGCCGTGGCGGTCGGGTTGCCGCACGACAGACCGAGGTTCGCCTCGGCGGGGATCGACGCGAGTTCGTCGTTCGAGTAGCCGAACGCGGCCGCCACCGCCCGCACGCCGTCGTCGCGGCTGGAAAGACCGCTGGCCGCCGCCGCGCCGTATTGCCGGCGCACCGCTTCTTGAACGCCGCCCGCTTCTTCTCGAGTCATTGGAATCCTCCCGACTCACTGACGATTCGACGTCACCCAGCGCCGCTTTCGGGCGGCGCCTCGGCGGCGGCGAACCAACCTTTGGTCCGGTTGCAGGCGGCGCAGACCGAGAGCATGACCGGCACTTCCACCAGCACGCCGACGACCGTCGCCAACGCCGCCCCCGAATCGGGGCCGTACAGCGCGATGGCCGTCGCCACCGCCAGTTCGAAGAAATTGCTGGCCCCGATCAACGCGCCGGGGGCCGCCACCGCGTGCGGCGCCCTCACCGCCCACATCAGACCATACGTCAGTGAGGCGTTGAAGTACACCTGGATCAAGATCGGCACGGCGATCAACGCGACGTGCAACGGCCGGCCCAGGATGTTGTCGGCTTGAAACGCGAAGATCAGCACCAGCGTCGCCAACAGCGCCGCCACGGCGACCGGTTGAAACCGCGGCAGGAACGACGCCTCGAACCACCCGCGACCACACGCGCGAACCAGCGCGGCGCGGACGACGACCCCGACCGACAACGGCACGACGATGAACACCGCCACCGCCGTCAGCAAAACGTGGTAGGGCACCGCCAACCCGGAGACCCCGACGAGCAGTCCCACGATCGGCGCGAATAAGACCAGCATGATAAGATCGTTGACCGCCACCTGCACCAGCGTGTAGGCGGGGTCGCCGTCGGTGAGATAGCTCCAAACGAACACCATCGCGGTACAGGGCGCCGCCGCTAAGATCACCACGCCGGCGGTGTACTGTCGGGCGAGTTCGTCGCCGATCAAAGGCAGGAAAAGAATCTGAAAGAAGAACCAACCGAGGAAGAACATGCCGAACGGCTTCACCAGCCAATTGACGAACAGCGTGATGATGAGACCCATCGGCCGCCGGGCGACGCCCGCCAGCGACGAAAAATCGATCTTCATCATCATCGGGACGATCATCAGCCAAATGAACACCGCGATCGGCGCGTTGATGCGGGCGTCGACGCCGAACTCGAGGCGACGAAGGGCGTCGACGGCGTCGGGGAACGCCCGGCCCAGCGCGACGCCCACGGCCATGCAGGCGCCCACCCAGAGTGTAAGATGGCGCTCGAAGAAGCCGAGCCGCTTCGGGCCGGGCGATGCGTCGGCGGGTCGTTCGTTCACTTTGGCTTCCACCGTCTTGGGTTTCACGCGGACGACGACGTTCGGCGGCCGGCCCGCCATGAATTCCCCTCTCGGTGTAAGACGAGCCGACTTAGTCGTCGGACGGCGACGCGCCGCAGGCAGCCGTCCGCCGGGCGAGGCCGGACTGGCGGTTCGATTCGTCGACGAGGCACCAGCCCTGTTCCAACAGGCCGGAGACGCAGAGGTCGACGAGTCGGTAATAGATGTTGTTGCCGTCGCGGCGCGACGAAAGAATGCCCAGGTCGGACAGCCGCTGCAACTGGTTCGACACCGCCTGCGGCTTCATGCCGACGGCGTCGGACAGTTCGGTGACGCACAACTCGTCGGTGCGAACCAGGGCGTGCAGCAATCGCAGCCGAGTGTCGTTGGCGAGCACCTTGAAGACCGCGGCCAAGCCGCCGGCCTGAATGGGCGACAACAGGTCGCGCTCCTTCAACCCGCCGCAAGCGCCGCCTGACTTCGTCGTCATCGCCGTCCCCCTCGTCGATCCATCAATACACTATACCGTGTAATAGAGAGTGTCAACCACCATGAATCCGAACAAGGTCGTTCCTCCGTTGAGACGGAAGATCGTCGATTATAGGGCGGCGCTCTGGTCCGCCCGGGTGGGGCGCTGGGTCGGGAGTCTTTTCCTTTCGGACGATCGGAACGAAGTCTCGTCCCGACACTACGTCAAGTGGCCGCCGGCGGGAAGCGACCGGGATTGAGGACGTCGGTCGGGTCGAGCTTCGCCTTGAGCCGGCGCATGTAGGTCCAGTCGTGGCGGGCCGTCCCCCACGCGGGGATGGTGGCGCGCAACGTCGACGGCAGCTTCGGAAAGACAAACGAAGCGTGCCGATACATGCCGACGTCGGCCGCCAACCGGTTCACCTCGACGGCGAGCTTCTCGTCGAACGGCGTCGGCAGGGCGGCGTACACCACCCCCTTGCCGGCGCGAGCGACGACGCCGACGCCGGGAAGCTGCTGCTGGAGCCGCGCCGTGAACGCGCCGACGTCGCTCGGCAGCACCGCCGCCTTCAACACCAGGGCGTGCGCCGTCGATTCGGGCCACGCCGTCGCCTGCTCCAGAATGGCGGGGTAGTCGTCGTCGGGCAGCGCAATGGAACTGGGGACGCCGACCGTGGCGAGTTCGCCGCGCAAGTGGTGCAACTGCCAATTGACCCCCTCGGCCGACTCCTCATAGCACAAAAGCAGCACCCACGCCGCCCCTTCGCCGACGCCGGCGGCCAGGGCGGGCATCGATCGGGCCGCCGCCGCGTTCAGCAGGTCGACCGCCGTCGGCCGGGTTTCCGATTGGTTGACGCGCTCGAGCAGCCGCTCCACGGCGCCGGCGTCGAAGTCGGCCGGCAGCGGACAGACGACCGCGCTGGCCGCTTCCGGCAGCGGCTTCAGTTTAAGTGTCGCCTGCGCCACCACGCCCAACGTTCCCAGCGCGCCGATGTGCATCTTCATGAAGTCGTAGCCGGCGACGTTCTTCACCACCCGGCCGCCGCCGTGGACCCGTCGGCCGGCGGCGTCGATCACGTCGACGCCGATCAAGTAGTCGCGCAGCGTGCCATGAGCATGGCGCCGCGGCCCCGAGCCGTTCGTCGCGATGAGGCCGCCCAGGGTCGCGGTTTCCGGAAACGCGCCGTCGATCGGCAGGCACTGCCCCTTGGCTCGCAACACCTCGGCCAAGGCGCCGAGACGGATACCCGCTTCGACGGTGATGGTCAGGTCTTCGCTGGGATAGTCGACGACCCTCGCCAGGGCGGTCGTATCGACGGCGAGCCGGGCGCGGTCGTCGGCCGGTGCCACCGGCGCGCCGTACGAGAGGCTGGAGCCGCCGCCGACCGGATGCACCGCGACGCCGTCGGCGCGGCACTGCGCCACCACCCGACCCAATTCCTCGATCGAGTCCGGCTGCGTCGTCGCCATCGGCGTGCCGTCGATTTCCATGCGTCGCGTTCATCCTTCAGGATATGCCGTTGGAAGCAGGCAAGAACCAAGTCCGAATTTGTGGTGCGGGCGTCTCGCCTGCACCAACCCTCGTTGCGCCGACGGCTCGTCGCGATTCGTGCAGGCGG
>JBOFFD010000183.1:0-3828 GCA_051648425.1 Planctomycetia bacterium | reverse complement strand
TGCTCGTCGAGAAGTACAATAAGACCGAGGGCGTCCCGGAACTGAAGAAGGCGGTCGAGATCAATCCCAGCGCCGCCGACGCTTTCGTCGGGCTGGGGCAGGCCGCCCTGCAGGACTACGACTTCGTCGAGGGGAACGCTTTCGCCGATCAGGCCCTGGAAATCAATCCTTCGCTGCCCGACGCGCTCCATCTGAAAGCCGATCTTATGCTCGCCGACGGCAAAACCGACGCCGCCGTCGAGCAATTGAAGAAAGCCGAGGCGGTGAACGCCGTCAGCGAGGAAACGCTGGGTCGGCTGGCTGCCTGCTGGCATCTGAAGGGTAAGACGGCCGAGGCCGAGGCCTTGGAAAAGAAGATCCTGGCGGTCAATCCGACGCCCGGGGTCTTCTACTATCGGCTCGCCGACCAAATGGAGAATCGTCGGCAGTTCGGACCGGCGGAGACTTACTTCAAGAAATCGATCGCCGCCGCCCCGACCTACGCCGCCGCCAAGACCGGTCTCGGATTGTTGTACATGCGCGTCGGCAAGGAAGACGACGCCCGAAAAATTCTCGCCGAGGCCCGTGAGTACGACCCCTACCACGTTCGGTCGCTCAATTTCTCCAAGGTGCTGACCCACCTCGAAAAGTATAAGCCGATCGTCACCGAACATTACGAAGTGTACGTCGACCCGACGAAAGACGAACTGCTCGGCAAGTACATGTCGGAGTATCTAGAAGCGACGCACGGCGCTTTGTGCGAACGGTTCGGCTACTCGCCGCCGGGCCGCACGAAGATCGAAATCATGGTCGACCACAAGTGGTTCTCGGCCCGGGTGGTCGGGCTGCCGTCGATCGGCACGGTCGGCGCGTGTACGGGGGAGGTGGTGGCGCTGGCGTCGCCGCGCAGTCTTAGAACGCCGTACAACTGGGCCCGCGTTCTGACTCACGAAGTCGTCCACATCATCACGCTGCAACAGACGAAATTCAACATTCCGCACTGGTACACCGAGGCGCTCGCGGTGATGGCGGAAGGCTTCCCACGCTCCGAAACGTGGGACCAACTGCTGGCCGAGCGCGTCCCGAAAGGCGACCTTCTGAACCTCGACACCATCAACCACGCTTTCGTAAGACCGAAGACGCAGCTCGACTGGCAGATGGCGTACTGTCAGAGTCAGCAGTACGCCGAGTATATGCTGAAACGGTTCGGCGACCGGTCGTTGGCGAAGCTGCTCGACGCCTACCGCCGGGGTCTGGAAACGCCGCAGGCGATCCCCGAAACCTTCGGCGTCACCATCGCCGACTTCGAAGCGGGCTACACCGCCCATCTGAAAGATCTCGTCGCCACGCTGAAGACGGGGCCGGCGGCGAAGGAAACGTCGTTTTCGGAAGCCGAGCGGGCGTACCGGAAATCTCCTGAAGACCCCGATGCGGCGGCGGATTTGGCGTCGCACCATTTGAAAAGGAAGAACGCCGCCGAAGCCCGCGAACTGGCCGAGAAGGCGCTTGCCGCCAAGCCGGGGCATCCGCTGGCGTGTTACGTCCTCGCCCGGATGGAAATGTCCATTGGTAAAACCGATGAGGCGCTCAAGTTGCTGAAGCCTGGTTTCGACGCCAAGAACCCGGACGGCCGGGTCATGGAATTGTTGGCGTCGATCGAAATGAAAAAGAAGAACTACACCGAAGCGGCGGCGCTGTACGAACAGGCGCACGCGGCAGAACCGGCGGCGCGGAAATGGCTGGAAGGCTTGGCCCGCGTGTATCTGCTGGAAAAGAAGAACGACAAGTTGAAGCCGGTGTTGGAAAAGTTGGCCGGGATGGAAGCCGACGACGCCGCCGTGCGGAAAAAGCTCGCCGATTTGGCGGTGGGTGAAGGCCGTTGGAAGGACGCCGATCGCTGGGGCCGCGAGGTGTTGTACATCGACGTGGCCGACGCTTCCGCGCACGTGGCGATCGGCAAGGCGGCGCTCGGCGAGAAGCGCTTCGACAAGGCGATCGAAGAGTTGGAAATCGCGTTCAAACTGAAGGCCGACGCGGAAATCAGGACGGCCCTCGTCGACGCCTACAAAGCCGCCGGCAACGACGACGAAGCCCGTAAAGTTCAGACTCGCGCCGTCGATGCGAAGAAGCCCCAGTAACAGGGTTCGTCGGCGTCCGAAGGGCGCGGCGTCGTCACCACGGGGCTTGCATGATGTTCACGATCTCTTCCGAGACTCGGTCGATCATCTGGTTGGTGGCGTCGGTGATCGACTGTCCGGAGTTGATGACGAACGGGAAGAAGACCGTGACGGTGGCGATCTGACCGTTGCGGCTGATGATGCGTCCGGTGGCGTTGTCGACCCAGGCCACCTTGATGTTCAAGAACATGTTGGCGCCCAGAGGGTTGTCGAACACGTCTTCGGCGTACGTTCCTTTCGTGAAGGCGCTGATTTCAGCGCGCACTTCGCTGTCGGCGTCGCCTTGGCGGACGACCTTCAGCGGCGTTCGGCCTTCGATCTTCTGAATCACTTTTTCGGTGAGTTGGAATTCGACGTCGCGCCGCAGGCCGGTGTTCGCGATGATCGGCACGGCGACCGTCTGAATCTGTTCGGGATACAAGCCGGCGGTGGTGTAACCGCAGCCGACCAGGCCCCCGGCCGTCGCGAGGAAGCCCGCGCCGCAGAGCGTAGCGCCGACCGTCCGCCCGAAGCACCGCCGCGAAATCCCACGACCGACCGTTGTTCTTACATCGTCGCGCATCGCCCGACACTCCTTTCGCGCGGGGGGCGTCACTGGCCGAGGACGCTCGGCAGACCGGTGGCGCCGGACTGGCTCTCGACGCTGGTGGTCAGCCACTTCGGCAATAGATTGGGAACGGCGTCGGCCACCTTGCCGGTGAACGTCGCCGGAGCTTCCCGCTGTTCGACGCCGTCGATCCGGCGAAGCTCGGTCTCGGCCCGGCGGGCCCAGTCGGTGTCGGGGAACTGACGCTGCACCAGCTCGTAGTAGAACTTGGCCGAGGTGTCTTTGCCGCGCCGGCGGTAATGTTCGGCGATGGTGAAGTCGCGTCGGGCCCGTTCCAGGTGGATGAGACGCAGATCGGATTCCAAATGCGACTTCTGATCTTCCGTCAGCGTCGCCGACCGTTGCAGAGCGGTCTTAATCAACTTCTCGGCGTTTTCCAGGTCGGTCCCTTCGTAGGCGGGACCGGAGTACGCCCGCAGATACGCCTGGCCGCCTAAGATGAGCGACCGCGTGGCGTGCTCGCTCTTCGGTTGGTCGATGGCGACCTGTTCGTAGAAGCCGGCGGCCTGCACGTATTCGTCGGTGATGAACTTCTGGGCGCCCGCCATCATGACGGCGTCGTCGGTCAGCGGACCGAACGGGTCGTAGCGCTGAATGGTCTCGATCGCCTCGACGGCTCGGCCTTCGGTGTCGAACACGGGGCGGGTGCGGTCCAGGAAGTTCACTCGGCGCGACGCCCACCAGTTCTTCGGACTCTCGCCCTGCGATTCGCGGCGGGTGTCTTCCAACCAGTAATACGCGATGTCATACGTTCGCTGAACGGCCTGCGGCAGATGGCGGGTCGTCGGGAACTTGGTCAGCAATTGGGCGTAGGTGTCTTGGGCGGCGGGCAAGTAGTCGGCCTTGAACAGGGCCTCGGCCCGCCAGTACAGCGCGTCTTCCTCGACACTGGTATCCTTATAGCGGTTGGCGATGGTTTTGAAGGAGGCGGCGGCCGACGAGTATTTTTCCTGGCGGAAAAGCTCTTCGGCGCGGGCCATCGCCGGCCGGGCGGCGTCGACGTCGGTCGAGTGGCCGAACCGTTTGAACGGCTTGGCCATGGCGTCGAGGAAGCGGTTGCCGGTC
>JBOFFD010000182.1:0-4449 GCA_051648425.1 Planctomycetia bacterium | reverse complement strand
CGTCGATCAAAAACTGCGGGTCGAACGTCACCTGCATCGGCTCGGCGTCGTAGGCGATCGGCAGTTTCACTTCCGAACTTCCCAGGTCCGACGCGATGCTTTCCAGCGTCAGCGTGCCGTCGGCGAAGTGGAATTTCACTCCGCGCGATTCTTCATTGGTGACGATCTTCGCCTGCCGCACGCAGGTAAGAAACGCGCCCACGGTGAGCGGAATCTTAATCTTCGGATCGGCTGGAATCACGTCTTGGTAGCGCGGGAACCGCCCTTCCACGAGCCGCGTCCAGACCGAAACCTTGCTGGTGCGGAAGAGGGCTTCGTTGTCGAGGGCGGCGATTTCGACGTCGTCTTCCGGCGCCGTGTCGGCCAGGATGCGCTGCACCAGCGTCCACGCTTTGGGGGGGATGAGGGTCATCCCCTTCGGCGCCGCGGGCGCGCCGGCGCCGGGGGGCGTGGCGGCCGCCGGCATCTTCGCCAGCCGCTTGCCGTCGGTGGCGATGAGGTTGGCGTTCGGGCCGTCGAACTCGAGCAGCACCGAGTGCAGCGCGTACCGCGAGTTTTCCGAGGCGACCGCGAACAGCGTTCGGCGGATCATGGTCGACAGCGCGCCGCTTTTCACGAGATACCCCGACCGTTCGCCGAAGCCCGGCACGTCGGGGAAGAGGGCGGGGTCTTCGGCTTGGAGTTGGAAGCGGCTGGTCTGGCCGCGCACCTGCACGCCGCTGTCGGTCGCGTCGAGGTGGATCTGTTCGTCGTTCAGTTCACGGAGGATGGCCATGAGTTCGGCGGTCGGCAGGACGGCCACGCCGGGCTCTGAGGCGGTCAGGCCGGAAAGCCGGTAGCGGATGCCCAACTCCATGTCGGTTGCCAGCAGCAGGGCTTCATCGCCCTCCAGGACCTCCAGCTTGACGTGCCGCAGGATTTCCTTGGGAGTGCGGCTGGGGGCCACGGTGGCGACGATCTGGAAGGCCTTGGCGAGCGCGTCGCGATTGCAAACTACTTTCATGGTATTCCATCTTTTTAGGAAAGACCGTCGTCGGAATTTAGCTCCGCCGCG
Source organism: Planctomycetia bacterium (assembly GCA_051648425.1). Taxonomy (GTDB): domain Bacteria; phylum Planctomycetota; class Planctomycetia; order Kolteriales; family Kolteriaceae; genus JBOFFD01. The sequence continues at coordinate 3,395 of JBOFFD010000182.1, read as the reverse complement.
GCGGTGGACTGTCTAGAAACTCGCCCTTCAAAATGCTCGCTCGCCGTCTGTTACGTTCGCCGCCGTCTTCGGGTCGATTGTGGAAAACCGGTGGAGGAACCGGTGGACGGCCGGTCGAGGGCTCCGGACGGCGTTTTATCAGCGGCGGGCCGATTGTCGCCGTCCGCCGCCGTCGACCGTTCCTCCACCGCGCCGTGCACTGGTTTTCCACAACCCAAGCCATCGTCGGTGGATGGAGGTTTCACGGTTTCGCTGCTATTTTTAGGCGTAACATCCGTCGCTCCCGCTAGCTTTTTCGCTCGACGGCGTCGTGGTCTTGGCTTTGCGGTCGGTGGGGGGGCGGTCCGGCGGTTCTCGGCCTCGGCGGCGCGGCGGTCGAGTTCCGCCTCGATCCGTTCAACGGCGCCCGCCAACGCCGGGTCGTCGCCCACGCCCGCCTCGATTTTGTGGACCCCGTACAGCACGGTCGCGTGGTCCCGGCCGCCGAAATACTTGCCAAGCGCCATAAGCGGTGCGGCGGTGCGTTTGCGAACCAGGAACATGGCGATTTGACGGGCCCGGACCAGCGCCGGCCGGCGGGCGGCGGAGCGCAGGTCGACCGTCGTCACTCCTTCCGCCTTGGCGACCACCCGCGCGACCTCCGCGATCTCGCCGACGCTCCAACGGCCGCCGTTGCCGGCGGGCTTGTCCCCGGTCTGGGCCTGGACGGCCGGCGGCGGGGCGGCGGGGTCGCCCAACACGGCGGCGGCGAGCGGTCGGTCGATCGGAAAGACGGGGGTGGGCGTCGGTTCGCCGGCTTCGGCCGGTCGACGGCCGAGCGCCGCCGCGACCATCCGCACCCGGCCGACCAGTTCGCGGACGTCGCGGGCGGGGCCGGTCAGCAGGTCGACCGCCGCCGGCCCGAACGTCAACCCCATCGATCGGCCTAAAGTTTCAGCGACCCGCCGTCGGGCGTCGACCCCGAACGGCATTAGGCCGACGCACAACCCGGCCGCCAGCCGCGCCCGCAGCCGCGGCGGCGCCCCCGTCAGGTCGCCGACCGCGCCGCCGACCGTCAGGGCGACCGGCCGTTCCGCGACGAGGAGTTGTTGCAGCCGTTGGTCGAGGATCGACCACGCCGCCGGGTGGTTCGTTAAGAGGTGGACGTCGTCCAGTAGGAAGACGTCGACCGGGTCGTCCAACACCGATCGATCGCGGGCGCCGTCGTCGTCGGGGTCTTGCGGTTCGTTGGGAGGATCGGCCGGTTCCACCGTCGGCCGCCAGGCGCGGTCGCAGGCGGCGATGAAGTCGCCGGCCGACCAGGCGGCGACGCGCCACTCGGGCCGCCGCCGCCGGATCGCCGTCCCCAGGATTTCCAGCAGGAAGCTCTTGCCGACGCCCGGCGGCCCCCACAGCACCAGCGGGTTGAATTTTTCGCCGGGAGCGGCCGCCACCCGCGCGACCGCCCCCACCGCCAGCCGGTTTTCATCGGCGACGACCAAGCGCGGCTCAAGCGCGGCCAGCGCGTCGAGGTCCATCGGGTCGACGGGTCGACGGGTCGTCATGTCGAGCCTTTCCGCCGAGAACACTGCAATCCTTGCAGCCGGTTATCTCGTCCGGCGGGACGACGCAAGTCCAATCTCTTGGTCAGGCCGAGGGTTGCGTCGCAAGAACCGGGGAAAACAACCCCGCCGCCGGTCGATCGGCCGCGCACGAAAGGTGACGAACCGGGGGTCGGATTGCCGACGATGGTGGCGAGGTTCAAGAGGCCGATCGGTCTTTCGTTCGTCGCCGGGAAGACGGCAGAAGAAAGGCTGATAGTTGGCGACGCCGGCTTCGCGTGATGTTGATGGTTCGTGACGGATTTTGATAGTTCATGAAACATTTTTATTGCAAACAGCAGATTCACCGCGTAAGATGACAGCGATGGGCAAGGCGTGGAGGTCTGCCGCGACTGGGAAGGCGGGTTCGCCGGATGCTCGTGGAAGAAAGACGTCAGAAGCTGTCGGATCTCGTCCGACGCCGCGGCTACGTCTCCCTTCCCGACCTGGCGGCCACCACCGGCGTCTCGGAATCGACCGTCCGCCGCGACCTCGACGTCCTGCACGAATCAGGCGTTCTGCGGCGCACGCGTGGCGGGGCGATGGCGATGGCGATGGCGATGGCGGCCGGCGCGCCGGTCGTCGCCGAGACCAGCTCGTTCGCAACGGGCGCCGGTCGTGAACCGCCGCCGCCCTTGCCGGCGTTCGAGGAACGGGCGGCCCGGCAGATGGCCGAGAAACGGCTCATCGGCCGCCGAACGGCCGAACTCGTCGGCGACGGCGAAACCGTGCTGCTCGACGGCGGCACGACGACCCTGGAAGTCGCCCGGTGCCTTGTCGGCCGGTCGCTGCAAGTGGTGACGAACTCGCTGCCCATCGCCAACCTGTTGGGCAGCAGTCAGGAGATCGACTTGGTGATGCTTGGCGGCTTCGTCTACCCGAAAACCGGCGTCGCCCTTGGGTCGATGACGCAGGCCGCTTTGGAGTGCATCCACGTCAACCACTTGGTGATGGGGGTCAGCGGCCTCAATGCCCGCGGGCTGTTCAACGGCAACATGCTGCTGGTGGAAACCGAACGCGCCATGATGGCCGCCGCCGACTGCACCACCGTGGTGGCCGACCACACTAAGTTCGGCCGCCAGGCTCTTTCCTTCCTGGCCGATTGGTCGGCCGTCCATCGGCTGGTCGCCGACGACGGCGTCTCTCCGGAACAATGGGCGATGGTCGGCTCCGCCGTCGAGACGTTCCGCGCCGGCGACGCCGGCTCGGCCGTCGTCGGCGAGGCGACCTCTTCTCGAACGGACTTCGCATGAGCGCCGCCGTCTCTTTCGATCCGAAGCTCGTCGAACGGCTGGTCCGGCAGATCGTCTACGACCGCTTCGTAAAGAGCGGTTCGTCGGCCGTCGAACCGGTTCCCGAAGTCGGCAGCGCCGCCTGGAACTCGTTGCGGGAAGCGGTGGTCGACGGCCGCGGCGCGTCGTCCCCCCTGCCGACGCCGGGCGCGTACACGCCGCGGCTCTTAGTGAACATCTCGGCCCGCCACGTTCATCTTACGCAGGAACACGTCGAAGTCTTATTCGGCGCCGGCTCTAAGTTGACGGTCTACAAGGCGCTGTATCAGGAAGGCGAGTTCGCCGCCGACCAAACGGTGACGGTGATCGGGCCGCGGCAGCGCGTCATCAACAGCGTGCGCATCTTAGGGCCGTGCCGCGACTACTCGCAGGTGGAACTGTCGTTCACCGACGGAATTTCCCTGGGAATCGACCTGCCGGTGCGGCGCAGCGGCGACCACCGCGACACCCCGGGGATCTTCCTGCAAGGGCCGGCCGGCATTCTGGAACTGAAGGCGGGCGTCATTCGGGCGGAACGACACGT
>JBOFFD010000181.1:0-2358 GCA_051648425.1 Planctomycetia bacterium | reverse complement strand
TCTTCGTCGGTCTGCTTCGCCAAACCCAGGTCGGCCAGCTTCACGATCCCCTTCTTGGTGACCATGATGTTGTCGGGCTTGATGTCGCGGTGGACCATTTTCAGTTCTTGGGCGTGGATCAACGCGATGGCGACGTCGCGCGTGATCTTCAGGCCGTCGCCCAGGCTCAGCGTCTTTCGTTCGTCGATGAGGTTCTGCACGCTGGTGCCGTCGACGAACTCCATGGCGAAGTAGTGGATGTTGCCGGCCGCCCCGACATCGTACCCGCGCACTACGTTCGGGTGGTCGATGCGGGCGCTGGCGCGGGCTTCGCGATAGAAACGGTCGACGAACTGGCTGTTGGACGAAAGGTGCGGGGCCAGGATCTTGAGCGCGACGATGCGCTGCATGCTTTCCTGCTCGGCCTTGAAGACCGCGCCCATCCCGCCTTCGCCGAGCTTCGAGATGATGACGTAGCCGGGAATTTCCGGGGCGTTGGCGACCTTCTCGGCCTTTTCCTTCGCCTTCTCGGCCGTGGCGGCGTCGATCTTGTTGCGCTCGATTAGCAGTTGGGAAAGTCCGGGAGCGGCTCCGCCGTCGACTTCGCTGAGAAGCTCCTGCGCCTCGGCCCGCGACAACCGTTGGTCCGCCACCAAAATCCGCGCGATCGACTCGTCTAGCTTGCTCGCCATGCGAACGACCTCCGACCGACGCTGCCTTGAACCGGCGATGGACGCTCAACGGAAGAACGGCCCCGCCCGGTCGCCGGCCGGTACCCGCAGGGTGGCGTCAGTATAGTCGGCGGCGCGGCGATGAAAACAGAGATTCGGCCAAGGGCGAAAAATTACGCCTGTCGCCGGAGGAACGCCGCCGGTCCGGCAAGGGCGTAAAAAAAGCGGCGGAAAGACCGAAGTCTTTCCGCCGCCAATAGGTAAGTGTAAAGCGCGTCGGTCGAAACCCAATTACGGGGTCAACGCGGCGCCGATCGACGTTTCGTTTCCGTCCCACATGGACGCGTTCTTATCGCCGACGAGCTTGATGGCGCTCAAGCAGACAACGATGATCAAGGACAGCAAAACGGCGTATTCGACCGCCGTCGGCCCGTCCTCTTCGCGGAGGAACTGGAGTAGACTCTTCATGCCTGCCCCCGGATACTGCAAAGTGAGGCTTCAATCGGATTTATCATCATTTAAGCGTCTAAGCTTAAAGGGTTGTTGGGTCTGCAAACAATGCAGCCTCTCAAATACGCTATCTCTTTTCGCCCCGATTGTCAATCAAAAGCCGGTTTCGCCGTCGCCTTCGCGACCTTTTCGCCCCAACCGCCCGCGGGGTCTCCCTTTTGCCGGAGCCTGCGTATAACAACCGAGTCGCACGCGGATGGTTCGCGGCGTCGCCGGCCGCCGCAGGGGAATGGTACGATCATGTCGCAAGCACATCGTCGGGATTGTTGGATCGGCTTCGACCTCGGCGGCACCAAAATGATGGCGACCGTCTTCGACGGCGAATTCCGCGTCTTGGGGTCGAAACGCAAGAAAACCAAAGGCCGCGAAGGCGCCGACGCCGGCGTCGACCGCCTCGTCGACACCATCCATAAAGCCCTCGCCGAGGCCGACCTCCCCGTCGAACGGCTTGCCGGCATCGGCGTCGGCGCCCCCGGTCCCATCGACCTCGACGCCGGCGTCCTTAAGGAAGCCCCGAACCTCGGTTGGAAGAACGTCCCGCTGCGCGACATGCTCGAAGCCCGCTTCGGCTGCCCCGTGGTCGTCTCCAACGACGTCGACGCCGGTGTCTACGGCGAGTACCGCTACGGCGCCGGCGTCGGCGGCCGGTGCGTCTTGGGCGTCTTCCCCGGCACCGGCGTCGGCGGCGGCTGCGTCTACGAAGGCCGCATCCTTCGCGGCCGCACCAACTCTTGTATGGAGATCGGCCACCTGCCCGCCACCCTCGGCGTCGAACCGAAGGGCCTACTTTCCGGCGGCACCTTGGAGCGCGTCGCCAGCCGACTCGCCATCGCGGCCGCCGCCGCCCAGGCCGCCTACCGCGGCGAAGCCCCCAACCTCTTACGCCTTTCCGGCACCGACCTCGACGAAATCCGCAGCGGCACCCTTGCCGAAGCGATCGAGGCCGGCGACGAGGTGATCGCCGACATCGTCCGCGAAGCCGCCCGCGCCATCGGCTCGGCCGTCGCCGGCGTCGTCCACCTCCTTTCCCCCGACGTCGTCATTCTCGGCGGCGGCCTCGTCGAGGCGATGCCCGACCTCTTCGTCGACGGCGTTCGCGACGCCGCCCGCAACTCGGTCCTGCCCACCTTCGTCGATTCGTTCACCGTCGTCGCCGCCCAACTCGGCGACGAGGCGACCAGCCGCGGCGCCGCCGCCT
>JBOFFD010000180.1:0-1689 GCA_051648425.1 Planctomycetia bacterium | reverse complement strand
TCAGTCGTCGGGCGACCGCTTCGGCGACGACCGCCGCTTGATTCTCGCCGCGACTCCACCGCCGCCGCCAGTGCAGCGGAATCGGTACGACGGCCGCCGGCCGATCGGTCCATGGTTCGGTCGCCAACCGCTCGCCGAGCAGCGTCCCCAGCAGGAAGGCGACCCGCATGCCGTCGCTTTCCTTCGTCTGAAGGACGGCGCGGGTCAGCAGCCCCTCGTATCGGCCGAACCGCAGCACGCGCTCGAACGCCCACCGTTCGCGACGGCAGATCGAACAGCCGTCGGTGGTGTCGAGGTGCGGGCCGACGGTGGCGGCGCAGCGGCGGCAGACCGGTTGGTCGGTGGTGTGGAACAAGCCAACGCGGCATTCCGAGCACAGCGGCGAGCCGTCTTCTACGCCGGCAAGGCCGCGGCCGCACACTTCGCACGCGGGCGGATACCAGAGGTCGCGCAGCCCGGTCAGAAAGTCAGCGACGCCGCGCCGCAGTGAATCCCAACCGACGGCGGCCGGGCCGTCGTTGGGAGGCGGCGTCACTTCTTCGGTTCGGCCGGCGCGGCGGGGGGCGGAGCGGCGGGGGCCGGCGGCGGGGCGGCCAGCGCCGGCACGGCGACGAAGTTGGCGAGCGGTTTGGCGGATTCGACTTCAAAGACGCGGACTTCGCCGTTCCAAGCGCCCGACGCGACCGTCTTCTCGTCGGCGCTGAGGGCGATGGAGTAGACCCAGTCTGTGTGGCCGGGATAGTTGCGAAGCGCCTGGGCGTTGGCGGGATTCCAGGCTTTCAGCAGGTTGTCGCCGCCGGCGGTGAAAAGGATTTTGCCGCTCTTGGCGAAGACCAGGGCGTAGACCGAGTTCCCCGCCGCGGCGACGGCGGCGGTCTGCTTGCCGTCGCCGTCGGTCTGCCAGAGGCGGAGTTGGTTGTCGGCGCCGGCCGAGGCCGCCGTCTTGCCGTCCGCCGCGACGCCGATGCCGTAGACGCCGTCGGTGTGTTGCGGGAAGGTCAGCACCGGTTCCTTGGTCGTCTGGTCCCAAATCTTGGCCGACTTGTCGCGGCTGGCGGTGAAAAGGCGTTTGCCGTCGGGACTGAACGCAACGGCCAGAATCCAGTCGGCGTGGTTTTCGACCTTGTGCTGCTCGGCGCCGGTGGCGGCGTCCCAGATGCGGAAGAGGCGGTCGGAACCGCCGGCGGCCACCTGCTTGCCGTCGGGGCTGAAGGTGGCGGTGAAGACGACGTCTTCGGTCTTCACCAGCGTGCGGGCTTCCTTTTTCGCTTCGGCGTCCCACAGGACGACCTCGCCGTATTGACCGGGAACGCCGCCGGCCGAGAGCAGCGTTTTGCCGTCGGGGCTGAACTGCAAGGCGTGGATTCGTTCCGATCGGCTGGGCAGGCGGCCTTGCAGTTTGCCGTCGGCGGGGTTCCAGAAGGTGATTTCATGGTAGCCGGCGGCGGCCAGCGTCTTGCCGTCGGGGGTGAAGGCCAGGGCGGTGACGGGGGTCGGCGCCTTGTAGTCGACGGCGATCGGGGCCGCGCCTTTCTTCGGGGCGAACGACCGCAGATCGACCTTGGGATCGGGTCCGTCGAACTTCGCGCCTTGCAGAATCCAAGCGTCGACCACCGCGATTTCCTTGGCGTCGAGCGGATCGGTTTCAAAGGGCATCAGCGGGTCTTCTTCGCCGTGCAGCATCAGCGA
>JBOFFD010000179.1:0-5600 GCA_051648425.1 Planctomycetia bacterium | reverse complement strand
AAACCCGCTGCATCACGCCTTCGAGCAGCGTCGCGTCGGTTGGATTCCAGACGACCGGGTCGACGATGCGGGCGATGGAACGTTCGGCGTCGGGAACGCTTTTTTCCACGCCGACGGCTTGACCGAACGCCCACACGCTCACCTGCACGCCGGCCGGCACGGACCGCAGCAACTGCCGCAGGGCGTTAGTCATTTCGGTGTATTTGGTGGTCGGGGACCATTCGCCGCCGACCGGCCCCATGCTGCCGGAACAATCCAGAACGATGGCGACGGCCGCTTCGACGCCGCCAAACTCCGCCGCGAGTCGGGCGGAGGATCGCACCGCCAGGCTGGCTTCGGGCGGCGCCGGCCGGCCGACCATTGTCCGGTCGGGGGTCGGAGCGATTTCGACGACGGTCACGCGCTTCACTCGTTGTCCGCGGAACAACGCTTCGACCGTCAGGTTCGCCAGCGTGGTTTCGGGGACGGCGGCCGGCGCCGACTCTGCCTGCGCCACCAGCGGCGTCGACAGCAGAATCGTCTCGGCGTCTGGCGGCGGTTGCTTCGAGTCGGCGTCGGACCCGCGCAGATCGGTCAGCCGGGGCGCGTCGGGCGCGGGCGCCGACGGCGTCGGTTTGGCGAGCGTCAAGACGGCGTCGGCGGTCGCCCAAATCTTCGGCAGGCCGGGGGGCGTCCAGGCGCCGTCGGCGGGCGCCAGCTCGTAGCGAAGCGTCAGCGACTGTTCGGTAGTGAACAGTGTTTCCGCCGGCCCGCGCACTTCAATGCGGCCGCTTTGCTTCCACCAGGCGGCGGCGGTTTCGACCGCTTGCCGTTGGCTGGGGGCGGCGGCGACGAGGCGGGCGTCATCGGTGAAGCGGGCGCCGGCGGCCACGTAGAACGGGACCGCGGCCGGGTCGGCCTCGAACCAATGGTCGGCGCGGGTGCGGGCGGCTTGTCCCAGGAAAAAGTTGGTCAGCAGCGACCGACGGTACTCGTTGGCGGCCGACAGCCAGCCGTAGCGGTCGCGGGCGGTGACGATCGGTTGGGGCTTCAACACCCGAGCGGCCGGCAGGTACGGCGTGGCGCGGATCAAGCGGTTGGCGGCGGCCAACGGACCGACGACCTCGCCACCCGGGGCCGTCGCGGCCGCGTCGAGGCGGTCGGTCACCACTTGTTCCCGAAGCCACGTTCGCCGCGCCAGTTGATCGGCGACCGCCGTCAACGAGTCCCACCACTGTTCCTCGACCTCGAACGTCTCCAGCCGATGCTGCAACTGGTCGTATGTTTCCAGGTCGGCCGAGGTTTGGCTTTCCGCGAAGTACTGCTGACCCAGCACCGCCGCCATTCCCTCGCCCCAACGGCGTCCCCAACGACGGATTTTGCCGTCGTCGGTTGCGGGCGGCGGCCCGGCCGTCACTTCGTCGATGAAATCGCCCGCCGGACTGGTCGACGCCGCCGCGCCGGCGAAGCCTTCGCTTTCGGCCAAGAACTTCGCGGAGATTCGTTGCAGCCGACCGAGCAGTTCCAAGCGCAGCCGGGCGTCGGGATAGGGCACCGCCAACGAGGCGATGGTTTCCATCCAGAGGCTGGGCAGGTCGACGTCGGCTTCGAACCGGCTGGCCGCGACGTACCGCAGTTCCAGTTCGCGGAACGCTTCGACGACCGCCGCCGCCTTTTCGTCCATCCGCTTCAGGACGTCGGCGGGGGGCGCGCCGTCGGCCGTCGGCGCGTCTTCCAAAATCGCCGACAGTTCATGGACGTCGCCCCACAGCGCAACGATCCGCGCCATTTCCCGGTCGGCTCCCGCGGCGTGCGGCGATCGGCGGGCGATCCAGCGGGTGTAGTACGGCAGCATGTCATAGACGCGGTCGCGGACGGCGTAGGCGCGGCGGACGATGGAGGACGTCGCCAGCGCGCCTTCGTAGTCGGAAAGCGCCGACCGCAGATCGGCGTCGAGCGCCGGCAGCACCGCCGGGTCGGCGACGAAGAGGCGGTCTTCGGCCGTCCGCCGCCGGCCGTCGCCCCGTTCGACGGCCGTCTTCACCCACGGCCAGAGGTATTCGGTGTACGGCGCGTCGACCGGCCGATCGGGCGACGCCGGCGGCTCGGTCGAGGCGCTGGCCAGTTCCGTCCCGCCGGCCGCCGCCCGTTCCGCCAACAGCCGCAGACCCAGCATTCGACCGACGCGGGCGGCGTACTCCGCCGAGGTCGACGGTTTCGGCGCGTCGCGGTCGAGCATCCGTAGGAAATGGACCTCGGCCGGCACGACCGGCCCTGGCTGCACTTGCCGCAGCAGGTCGGCCCCGGACGAAAGATACTCGGCCGACGCCTGCGCCGTCCGCAAGACGATCCGCTCGGCGACGGCCGTCGCCACCGCCGACCGTCGGTCGGCCGGCAGCGCCGCCGCCAGGTCGCTCCAGACCTTGGCCCGCAGCGGCGGCGGCGCCGTCCAAATCTTTTCGACGAACGGCAGCACTTCGGCCGACGTCGGCAGCCGCAGGCCGGTCACCATCCCCATCGCGAAGGTGTTCCGCCGCGACGTCGTTTCGAAAAGCCGGAACTCGTCGAGCGTCTGTTCAACCAAGACGAGTTGGTCGTGGACTTCGCGCGCCGCGGTGAAGTCGCCGGCAAGCACCAGCGCCTCGCAGCGCAGCACTAGATTCTGAAAAAGCCGCCAGGCCATCGGCGCGGTGACGACCGGGTCGGGCTTGTCGTCGGCCAGATCGTCGTACCGTTTCCAGACGTCGGTCAGCCAACGGCGGGCTTCCGCTTCCTCGAAGGCGGCGGCGGGAGTCGGCGTGAACGCGCCTGACTTGCAAAGCACGACGTCGCGGGCGCGGCGGCGGCCCTCGGCCCCGGTCGGAAGCAACACCGGCGTCTGCACCGCCTGCCGATTCAGCCACGCGGAGCGCCGCACCTCCCGGCCCACGTAGTGAAACAGTTCGTGGGCGTCGACGTAGGCGTCGTCGTCGGCGTCGGCGGCTCCGCTCAGCCCTTGCAGAAAACTCCGGCCGAAAATCGTCTGTCGATGCTCCGACACCGCCCACGACCGTTCGTCGACGTCGCTGGCCGACAGCACCACCAGCCGGGGCACGGCGGCGATGCGCGGCTCGAGCCGACGCAACTCGCGGGCGAATTGATTCACCGCGAAGCCGAGTTCGGGATCTTCAAAGACCTGGGTGCAGTCGAGCACGAGCAGCTTGTTCTGCTCGGCCGGCAGCGACGCCATCTTTTCGACGACGTCGGCCAGGCGCAACCGGTCGGCGACCCGGCCGGCGACGGCGTCTTCGGGCAGCAGGTAGGCGCCGGCGGCGTCGGAGCCGCCGTGTAGTCCCAGATAGACGACGACCGTCGACGCCTTGGCGCCGGCCAGTCCTTCATGCCAAACGCCGTCGGAGGTCCACTCCTTGGGTCCGTACGCCAGCCGCATGGGCGGCCGGGCCCAGACGCCGCCCTGCAACGTCTGCGCGAACGATTTCAGCGTCCGCCAGCCGAAGACGTTGGGCGGAACGGCCAAATTCGTGGCGTAGTCGGCGCCGACGAGGACGACGTCGACTTTGGGGGGAAGGCGTAACCAGGTTCCCAGCCAGACCAGGCCGGCGAGACAACCGAGGAAGGCGGCGCCCAGCGCGACCCCGCGAGCCAGCCGGCGGCGGACGCGGCGGTTCGGCGGGCCTTCCGCCGCCGCGCGGCGCCAGGCGGGCGTGGAACGCGACCGACGAAAAAAGCGGGCGGCCGCCGGGTTCCAGTATTTCGACTTCGCGTCGGACCCCGCCTCTGCCATGAACCGCTCCCACCCGTCGGCGCGCCGCGAACGAAGATCCGCGTCGCGGCGTCGTTCGCCGGCAAGCAGGATAGCAGAAATGAGACGGATGGTGCAAACCGACTTGCGCCTTGGAGGCGGTCATTGGGAAAAGACCGCCGGCGGGGTCGGCGCGACCGGCCGAAATTGGACCGCGAGATCATCTTGACCGTCGCGCCGGAGCGTGTTAGAAGCCGCGCCGACGACACGGCGGGCCATTGCGCCGTCGACGGTCGACCAGGCGTCGGGAGGGGCGGATGAAGAACTATGTGGCGGCCGTCTGGAAGTGTCGGTACTTCTGGGGGTCGCTGGTCAGCAAAGACCTCCAAAGCCGGTACAAGGGTTCCGTCCTTGGCATCGGTTGGTCGCTGCTGCACCCCATCGCCATGACCGCGCTTTTGACGGCCGTCTTTTCCCAGGCCTTCAACGTTCCCGTCGTGGAATACGCCCCGTTCCTCATGGTCGGCCTCGCCTTCTGGAACTACGTTTCCGGCGTCACCGTGCTGGCCTGCCGCACCTTCTACGCCGCCGAGAACTACATCCGCCAATACCCCGCGCCGATGTCCATCTATCCGCTGCGCACGTCGCTGGGGGCGATGTTCCATCTCGGTGTCAGCCTTGTGGCGTCGATCGTCTTCGTTTGGTGCATGAAAGGGTTCGGCAACGTGCCGGCGCTCTTGTCGCTCTTACCGACGATCGTCCTGCTCATCGCGGTCGGCTGGGCCGTTTCGGTGCTGTCCGGGTTGGCCGCGGTCATCTTCCCCGACTTCAACCACCTTGTCGACGTCGGCCTGCAACTGTTCCTCTACGCAACGCCCATCCTCTACCCGCGCGACGCCGTCGCCGGCAGCTCGTTCGCCTGGGTGCTGGCGTACAACCCGTTGAATCCGTTCCTGTCGCTGCTTCGCGAGCCGATCCTGAATGGAACGGTTCCCAGCCTGACGCTGTACGCGACGGCCGGCGGCATCACGGCGATGGCTTTCCTGGCGGCGGTTGCGGCGCTGGCCCGTCTGGAACGCCGCCTTATCTTCCATCTTTGATCGGGACGACCGTCGATCGTCTTCCCCCCGACCGCCGCCGTCGGCCCCGAACGGCCCGCGCCGGCGACGCTTGATCGGCCTGCTTCTCGGAAGGGTTCGCTGGAATGGCACGGATTCAGTTGAAGAACGTCAACCTGACCTTCCGTCTTTGGCGCGGCCGACACCGCGGCATTAAGGAGGTCGTCCTCGACCGCATCCGCGGCCGCAAGCCCGAGCCCGCCCTTCAGGTCGAGGCCCTCAACCAGATCAACCTCGATCTGCGCGTCGGCGATCGTCTCGGCATCATCGGCCACAACGGCGCCGGCAAAAGCACCCTCCTCAAGCTCATGGCCGGCGTCTATCCGCCGTCCAGCGGCGTCCGCCGCGTCGAGGGCCGCATCAGTTCGCTCTTCGACATCGCCCTCGGCTTCGAGTCCGACTCCACCGGCTGGGAGAACATCGCCTACCGCAGCTACCTGCAGGGCGACACCCCCGCCATGGTCCGCGAACGCATGGGCGCCATCGCCGAGTTCAGCGAACTCGGCCGCTACATGGATATGCCCGTCCGCTACTACTCCTCCGGCATGGCGATGCGGCTGGCCTTCTCCATCGCCACCGCCATCGATCCGGAAATCCTGCTCGTCGACGAAGTGCTGGCGGTCGGCGACCGCAGCTTCCAAGACAAGGCGCGGGGACGCATGCGGGAAATGATGTCGAAGGCCAAGCTCATCGTCATCGTCAGCCACGACCTTTCGGTCCTGCCGACCTTGTGCGAGAAGGTGATTTGGATGGAGCGCGGC
>JBOFFD010000178.1:0-2452 GCA_051648425.1 Planctomycetia bacterium | reverse complement strand
ACGGCGGCCCGAAGGCCGAGGTCTCGGGGGCGACGCCGGACTGGCGACGCCTTGACACTACCGAATGGGACGACGGCCGAAAAACCAGACAGTCGGCCGCCGACCGGAACATCGACGCCCTTCGCTTCCGTCTATTTGTATCGAGGTGTCGAGCAACGGCTTGGTTCGTCGCGGGAGGCTTCGCGATGCGACAGGCGGCGGATCGACTGTTGTGGATCGGTCACGCGGGGGATCTGTGGGACGCCCGCGCCGTCTTAAGCGCCGGCGTCGCGGCGGTCGTCGAACTGGCCGACAACGAGCCGTTCGCCGTGCTGCCGCGCGACCTCGTGCGCTGCCGGTTCCCCCTGTCCGACGGCGGCGACAATCCCGCCTGGCTACTCCGCCTCGTCGCCGAGACCACGGCCGCCCTGCTCGCCGCCAACGTACCAACGCTCGTCTGTTGCTCGGCGGGCTTAAGCCGATCGGTCTGCGCCGCGGCGGCCGGCGTCGCGCGGGCCGAGTCGCGGCCGTTCGACGACGCCCTGCGCCTGGTCGTCGTCGGCGCCGGCCCGGCCGACGTCGCGCCGGGGCTGCTCGTCGCCTGGCGGCGTTCATTGGAAGTGGATTCCACGGGATGGCACCGCGGATAAACTAAGTCGACGGCGTTGAGCCGTCTGGAGGGTTTTCGATGCCGACGATCGTTTTTCCGATTGCCGATGAAACGCTCGCCCGGCTGCGGGCCGCGGCCGAGCGGGACGGCGTGTCGCCCGAGGAGTATCTGAGTCGCCGGGTCGAGGCGCTGCTGGAATCAGACAAGGAGCCGTCGTTCCAGGCGGCGGCCGCCCACGTCTTACACAAGAACGCGGAATTGTATCGGCGGTTGTCGTGATCCGTTTTCTAAACGTCGCGGAGATTCTTGAACTGCACCGACTCGTCATGGAACAGTCGGGCGGCGCGCCGGGCGTTCGAGACATGGGAGGCGTGGAATCGGCGGCGGCTCAGCCGCGCATGACGTTCGACGGCGCCGAGTTGTATCCAAGTCTCGCCGAGAAGGGGGCGGCTCTGGGGTATTCGTTGGTGTGCAACCATCCGTTCGTCGACGGCAACAAGCGGATTGGGCACGCGGCGATGGAAACGTTTTTTGTTCTCAATGGGTGGGAATTGAACGCCGACGTGGACGAGCAGGAACAGATCATCCTACGATTGGCGGCCGGCGGCCAGACGCGCGGCGAGTTCACCGCGTGGGTCGAATCGCACATACGGCGGCGAGACGGCGGGCGGCAAGCCTAGGCGGGGTTTTCGCTCAGCGCGGGGTCGCCGCTTCGGGGGGGGACCGAGCGGCGGTAAGGATCGGACGGGCGCGCGGCGGGCACGGGAAACGGACGGTCGGCCGTCGTCAGCGAGCGCCGACAGCCGTCGAGGTGGCAATGTAGCCGCCGTAGCCGCCCGGCTTCAGCAGCGATTCCGAGTCGTCGTACTCCACGAGTACGACCGATTCCCCTTTGGCAAGGGCCTCGTCGATCAAAGCGATGACGGCCAGCCCGTCCGGGCTGGGGTCGATCAATGCGTCTTCCAGAGTCCTGCGATGAATGGTCATGCAACCTCCTTTGACGATCAACGACGTGTACGCCGTCTTCAGACGACGTTGTTGCAGGAGATTATACTCGGTTTTGCTTATATTGCGAAAGGGAATAGTATTGTCAATACCACGTTCTTGGCGACGCCGATCCGTTCACCCGCCACAACCGGCAGGGTTTCCCGCGAGACCAAACGGCGCCGAGCGGACGGCTAAGGCCGGGCGGCGACGTTGATTAGGTAGCGCAGCGGACCGAAAACGTGCGGGGCGTCGGCCACCGCCAGCGCGCCGCCGGGGCAGAAGTCGCGCTGCATGTCGACGACCACCAGCGCCGTCGGCTGCTGCGGCGGCGTGGTCAGAATGTTTTCGATCTGCGCCGCCTCGGCCAGCATGGCGCCGGCGTGCCGCATTTCCAACAGCGCCTTGTCGCCGTCGCCGGGATGGACGTCGACGGCCGCCACCGCGTCGGTCGCCACCCACGTCTCGAACCCCTCCGCCAAGGCGTCGAGCGCCGTCGCCTTCACGCAGTAGTCGGTCGCCAACCCGGCTACCACCACCCGCGTGATCCCCCGTTCGCGCAGCTCTTCCGTAAGACCGGTGCGGTCGAAGCCGCTGTAGGCGTCGGCGTCGGAACGGGTTCCTTTGTCGACCAGAAAGGCGTTGGGCAGAACTTTCACGTCGGGATGGAAGCCGAACCCGGGGGTGCCGTCGACGCAATGCGCCGGCCACGCACCACCGTTGGCCTGGAACGAGCAATGGTCGGCCGGGTGGCGGTCGCGGGTGTAGACGACGAACTGCACGGGATGCTTCACGGTCGATTCCTTCCGCCGGCGGGCCAAAGACGATCGCGGCACGCCGGCGATGGAACGTTCCAAGTTTGTGGTGGGGGCGGCCCCG
>JBOFFD010000177.1:0-6406 GCA_051648425.1 Planctomycetia bacterium | reverse complement strand
CGGGCGTCTCGCCTGCAAGAACCGGCGCGAGCCGATGGTGCGAAGAGGGTTCGTGCAGGCGAGACGCCCGCACCACAATGAAGACGGTAAGAAGCCACGCATGGTGAAACACGTCGTCCACTTTCCTCGTCCCGCCGACTTCCGTCTGCGGTCGCTCGTCTTCAGTCACGGTTGGTACGATCTGCCGCCGTTTGAATGGGCGCCGGCCGACCAGACGCTGCACGCCGCCGCCGTGTTGACCGTCGGCGGCAAGGCTTTTCCCACGGCGCTTGCTTTAACGGAAACCGACGAGGTGTTGACGGCGACCGCCCAGGCCGCGGGGCGATGGACGCTGCCGCGCATGGCCCGGCTGGAAGCCGTCGTCCGTCGCATGGCGGGGCTGCACCTCGACCTGACCGACTTCCATAGTGCCACCGCCGGCCGGTTCGCCTGGGCGGCCGACCTCGGCCTGGGCCGAATGCTGTGCGGCGCCAGCGTCTTCGAGGACGCGGTGAAACTGCTTTGCACCACCAATTGCAGTTGGTCGCTCACCCGCCTGATGTGTCAACGAATGACCGACGCCCTCGGCGAGCCGACGCCCGGCGGCCGCAAGGCGTTTCCCACGCCCACCGCCATGGCCGGCGCCTCACTCGAGTTCTACCGCGACGAAGTGCGGGCCGGCTACCGCTCGGCTTTTTTGAAGGCGTTCGCCGACGACGTGGCGGAAGGGCGCGTCGACCCCGAAGCGTGGCCAAGCCGCGCCGGCGACGCCGCCGAACTGATGAAGGAAATGCGGCGGGTGAAGGGTTTCGGGCCGTACGTCGCCGAGAACCTGTGTAAGCTGTTCGGCCGGTTCGACGGCTTGGGCGTCGACAGTTGGTGCCGCAACAAGTTCGTGCAAATCCACGGCGAACCGACGGGCGACGTGGAAGCGGCGCTTCGCGCCTATTACGAACCGTTCGGCAAGTGGAAAGGCTTGGCGCTCTGGCTCGATCTGACGAAAGACTGGCACGAGACCGAACCGCATTCCGAAGGAAAAGCGGCGGCCGTCGAACCACCGGTGTTTAAGAAACGGTGAGACGGCCCGCCGCGGCGGAGCGTCTTACTTCTTCCGTTTGGCTTCGATGGTCATGAACTTGACCCACTCGCCGTCCGGCCCCTGCACGTACGACGTCAGCGTCTTGTGGTCTTTGTCCTTCATTTCAACGACGTCGCGCATCTTGGCCGTCGTGCCGGGGTCGGCGGGGTTCGGGCCTTCGGTGTTCAGCGTCAGCTTCTGGCCGGCTTCATCGAGCGCGCCTTCGTATTTCCAAAGGTGACCGTCCATCGAGCAGACCCAGGTGCCGACGTACTTTTTCTTCGCCACGTCGAAGCCCACCGTCATGAAGCCGTTGAACGGCGTTCCGTCGCTCATCGCCTTGGTCTCGGCCATGACCCAGAAACCGCCGAGCGACTTCGCCGATTCGGTTCCAGTCCACTTCATCGGCGGGGCGCCGGGGAACATGACGCACTCGGCGTCGGTCACCCAGTCGCCCTCAAGCTGCTTCAGCCATTCGTGTTCCTTCGCCGGCGGGGCCGGTTTGAAGGCGTCGTCGCCGCGGGAAACCGTCGCGCCGACCAAAACCGCCATCGTCAACGCCGTCGTCATCCACATTCGCATGAGCAACCTCCTTTGGTTTGAAAACCCGAACCACCTACGCTCCAAGTCCGCGACGGCGCCGAAATTTTTTCCCGACGACCCCGCTTTGACCGATACAGGAAAGAATGGTCTCATGTTCCGCCAAACCATCCAAGTGCGATCGCTTGTGGTGTGGGCGTCTCGACTGCACGAACTCTCGTGGCACCGGCGGCCCAGCGACCCGTGCAGTCGGGACGCCCGCACGACAACGGCTGAATCCGCGCGCACTCTTGGACGTCGGGGCGAAGGTTGCGATAATGACCGCGTATCGGCTCCCGTCCGTTCGGCTTGGAGACTCTGCCATGAAATCGATCGTTGCCCGCGCCCTGCGCGCGGCGCTGGCCGTCGCGGTTCTCGGCTTCGCCCCGCCCCCGACGACCGCGCGGGCGGCCGACGCCGTTCCGGTGTCGCCCGAAGTGGCGAAAAAGACCTACGCCGGCGTCGACAAGGCGCTCGCGTATTTGAAGCGGTCGCAGAAGGACGACGGTTCGTTCGCCGACGGCGCCTTCGCCGGGCCGATCACCGGATTGGTCGTCGCCGGCGCGCTGAAGACGCAGCGCGTGACGGTCGCCGATCCGATGATCGCGAAGGCGCTGTCTTACCTCGAAACGCAGGTTCAGAAGGACGGCGGCATCTACGCCCCCGGCGGCCAAACGAACTACCCGACCGCGATTTCGCTGCTGGCGTTCGCCGCCGCCGATAAAGACGGCCGGTATAAGAAGATCGTGGCCGACGCGGTGGTTTTTCTGAAAGCGGCGCAGTGGGACGAATCGGAAGGGATCGACGAGAAAGACCCGCGCTACGGCGGGGCCGGCTACGGCGGCAAATCGAAGACCCGGCCCGACTTGTCGAACACCGCGTTTCTTCTGGACGCCCTCGACGCCGGCGGGCTGCCGAAGACCGACCCAGCCTATGAGCGGGCGCTATTGTTCATCCGCCGCTGCCAGAACTACGCCGGCGAAGGGGGCAACGACCTGCCCGCCGCCGCCAAGATCGACGACGGCGGCTTCTACTACACCCCCGCCGAGGCCGGCTACAACCCCGGCGGCGTCAACCCCGACCAAAGCCTGCGCTCCTACGGCAGCATGACCTACGCGGGCCTGAAGAGCTTCATCTACGCCGGCCTGAAGAAAGACGACCCGCGGGTGCAGGCGGCCTACGGTTGGATTAAGAAACATTACACCGTCAAAGAAAACCCCGGCCTGGGGAACGACGGCCTGTACTACTACTATCAGACCTTCGCCAAGGCGCTGACCGCCATGGATCTGAAGACCGTGACCGACGACAAGGGGACGGAACACGCTTGGCGCGAAGACCTTCTTACGGAGCTTCTGAGCCGTCAGAAAGAAGACGGCAGTTGGTCGAACGAAAGTAAGAAGTGGCTGGAGAACGACGCTTCCTTGGCGACGGCGTTCTCGCTGCTGGCCATCGGCAGCGCGCTCGGCGACTAAATCCCCTGCGGTAGGAACGCCGTACTCACTACACCGAAAGCGATTCGTCGCCCTAAGGGTGGCAACGAGGATCGCTTGAGGATCGCTTGAGGATTCACGCTGACGTCGTCGCGGAAGTGACGAACGCCGGCGCCCGAGCCGGCAGCGCCGCGGCAGCGGCCGAGCAATTTTGGGTGTACATCGTGCACCCAGAGAGGAAGTGTGCGATGACCAAACGACGTGAAGAAAGTTCCGCCAAGGAAAGTCGTCTCAGCATCCGCGTCGATGCGGCGCGGAAAGCCGTGATCGCACGGGCCGCCAAGCAACGTGGGGAAACACTGAGCGATTTCGTACTGGAGAACGCCTATCAAGTTGCAGCGGCATTGCTTGCGGACGAAGCGCCGGTCTCGCTGACCCGCAAGCAACTGGCTCACATCTTCGAAACGCTCGACAACCCCCCTCCCACCAGCGTCGCGGCCGTCCGCAAACTCCTGACGGAACGATCAATCCTCGATGGCTGATGCTCCTTATTCGCCTCTCGTTCCGCTCGACGGCGGCCACGACCGTACTGCGTTTGATTGCGGGGTTGCAGCTCTCAACCTTTATCTCCGCAACTACGCTCAGCAAAATCAGAAACGCGGCATCGTGCGGAACTATGTGACGACTTGCGTCGAGAGCAGCGTCGTCGTCGGTTACTATTCGCTCGTCTACGCATCTCTCGATCAGAAGTCGCTTCCGCCCAAAATCGTCAAGGGCCTGGGCAAGTACGATATTCCCGTGATGCTGCTCGCTCGTTTGGCGGTCGATCACCGCGAACATGGAAAGGGGTTGGGCAAAGCACTGCTCAAGGACGCGATCCTGCGAACCATGCAGGCGGCGGAGATCGCCGGACTGAAATTGCTGCTTGTCCACGCCAAGGATGAAGCCGCCGCCGATTTCTACCGCAAGCATGGCTTCGAGCCGGTTCTCGACGATCCTCTCAAACTCTTCCTGCCGGTTCCGCTTTCCTTGTGAAGGGCTGCAAGGAAGGACGAGGCGTGAGACCAGCCCGTCCATTGCCTCCCCGACGTCAATGATTTTCGCCCGTTGACTCAGGCATTGGGCAGTGAAATGAACCCTTAACCGTACACTCACGCCAAACTGGCGTCGGGGTCGATGAACGTCTTCCGCAGCGCGCGGCGGGCGGCGGGGTCGGCGAAGAAGCGGTCGACCTGCGACTTCCAGTCCGTGTCGGTGGTCGGTTCAATCGCTGTCTCGGCGGGGCCGTAGCGGCGGTCGTAGTAGGCGGCGGCGAGCCGGCCGGGCAGCGGCGCCCAGGCGGCAGCGGCAGGGTCGGCGGCCAGGCGGTCGGCGATGGACGCCGCGAACTCAAGCGGCGTTTCCGTGACGGCGCGGCGCCAACCGAGCTTTTTGAGATGCTTGATCCAACGGCGGTAGGCCGGCCAAGCGACGACGCGCGTCGGCCGTTGATGGTCGGCCGGTTCGTCGGAAAGGCGCCGAAGCCGGCGCAGCCCCTTGCGGACGAGGCGGTACCACCAACGGCGGGTGGCGATCGCCAGTACGAAGAAGAACGAGAAGATCAGCAGCGGCGCGAGGTTCGGGGTGTCGAGCGTCAGGCCGAAGGTCCACAAATGGACGACGGTTTCTTCGAGCGCGTAGTACACGCCGGCGAGGCGCCCTTGAATGCTGCCGAAGACCCGGCTGAAGAGCGTGCTGGCGAGCTGCCGTTGGTTGGTGTTGGAGTAGCCGACGACGTAGCCGGTCCAAAGACGGTTGCCGGCGTCGAGCAGTTCGCGCACCGGCTGCAGGCCGGAACGCCGCGAACTAAGACCTTCCTCGCGGGCGGCGCCGGGAGTGGGGTCGAGCGTCATCCAGTAGCGGTCTTCGGCGTTGTACGCCTCCACCCAACTGTGCGCCAAGAGTTCGCGCACCTGGTAGTAGCCGCCGGCGGCGTTGTAGTCGACCCCCTTGAACCCGTTGACCAGTCGGCACGGCACGTCGACCGAGCGCAAGAGCAGGGCCAGGGCGGTGGCGAAATATTCGCAGTGCCCCTCCTTGCGATTCAGAAGGAAGTCTTCGACGGGGTCGAGGTTGCGGTCGACGGGGCGGATGTCGAGGCTGTAGCCGTAGCCGCCGCCGTACGTCAGCCGCTGCATGATGCGTTCGATCTTACCCTGCCGATCGTCGGGGTTGAGATCCTTGGTCCAGTCGGCGGCGAGGGCGCGCAGTCTTACGAGGTCGGCGGGCAGTTCCAACGCCAACTGCCGGTAGGCCAGCGACGGGGCCATTTCCTCGGGGTCGCGGTAGCTGCCCCGCTGGAAGTCGGTGACGATGCGGTAGGCCAGCGGCGCCTGGTCGCCTTCCTTGCGCTGGCCGAGCATGACCAGCCGGCTTTCCATCTGAATGTAATGCAGCGGCGACTCGTCGGGCAGACCGGCCCAGTACAACGGCCGAAGTGAAAACATCACGTTCGGCGTCGCCAAGCGCTGCTCGATGCGCAACTGCACCTGATTGTCGCTAAGTTCGCGCGGCTCGACCCAGTGCTTGATGGCGTGAACCACGCGGTCCGGCGAGTGGCGCCACTTGCCGCTGCTGTAGCCGGTGAAGACCATGCCCCGCCATAAGACGTCGTCGCGGATGGAAACCGGTTTGCCCTTGCGGTCGGTGGGCCAGACGTCGAACACCACCGCTTCGCTTTGCAGCACCTCGCCCATTTCATCGAGCGACACCGAGGGCGAGAAGCCGACCGTGGTGCGCTTGAGCGAACCCATCGCGGCCGAGGCGTTGGTCGTGAACGGCTGATAGGTGCGCGGAATGATCAGAAAGACGACGAGCGCCGTCGGCAAACTTAGAAGACATAAATTGGCGAGGGGCCGCAGCGCTTCCCAACGGACGGTTGCGCCGGCGACGGCGGGGACGGCCGGCGCGCCGAAGGTCGCCGGATCGTCGAACCCGGTCGGGCAGGCGGCGGCGGGGGCGCCGGACCGGTGGACGGTCGCTTCGTGACGCCGCAGATAAAAGAGAAAGAGCGTGACGACGCCCAAAAGCGAGTAGGCGAGCAGCACCAAACCGAACGACAACCGTTGGTTCACGACGCACGCGATGGCGATCTGCAGCACGTTGACGACGTATAAGAGCCACAGGTCGGACTCGGTCTTGTCGCGGAAGAATTTCACGACTTGCAGGTAGACGAGAAAATGCGCCAGCGCCAACACGGTGCTGGCGGCGTCGCGGAAGAACTCGAAGCTGATGGTGCTGAGAATGACCACGCCCAGCGTGTTGCTGACGAAATGGGGCATGCGGACGAGGCGGGCCTTGT
>JBOFFD010000176.1:0-5649 GCA_051648425.1 Planctomycetia bacterium | reverse complement strand
TCCACTTCGCCGTCGCTGACGAAGCTGCCCTGCGCCCGCAGCAGCTTGCTGCTGCCCGAAGTCAAAAACAGCATGTCGCCGCAGCCCAGCAGCCGCTCGGCCCCCATCTCGTCCAACACCACCCGACTGTCGACCCGCGACATCACCTGGAACGCGATCCGCGCCGGCATGTTCGACTTAATGAGGCCGGTGATGACGTCCACCGTCGGCTTCTGCGTCGCCAAGATCAAATGGATGCCCACCGCCCGGCTCTTCTGCGCCAGCCGAATGATGTGCGCCTCGGCCTCCTTCGCCTGCATGATGAGGTCGGCCATTTCGTCAATGATGATGACGATGTACGGCAACTGCTCCGGCGCCTCCATCCGTTCGTCGTCTTCCGCGCCGCCGCCGCGCACCCGCCGCAGAATCTCGCCGTACGGCATCTTGTTGTAACTGTCGAGATGGCGCACCCCCACTCGCGCCAGCAGCATGTACCGCTCTTCCATTTTCTCGACCGCCCACGCCAACAGCGCCTCGGCTTTTTGCATCTCCGTCACCACCGGGTGCAGTAAATTCGGGATCGACCGATACAATGACAGCTCGACCATCTTAGGGTCGACCATCAGCAGCTTGACCTGTTCGGGCGTACGACTCATCAGCAGACTGACGATGATCGAATTCAGACATACCGATTTACCCGTTCCCGTGCGCCCCGCGATCAAAAGGTGCGGCATCGTCGCCAGGTCGCACACCAGCGGGTTCCCTTTGACGTCCTTTCCTAAGAACAACGGCAGTCGCATATTCGCCGCCGCCGGCGGCGCCTGCAGCATGATTTCCTTCAGTTGCACCTTCGCCCGCTGTTCGTTCGGCACTTCCACGCCGACGGTGTTCTTACCAGGAATCGGCGCGATCACCCGCACCGACGGCGCCCGCAGCGCGATCGCCAAATCGTCGGCCAGCGCCGCCACCTTCTTAGACCGCAGCCCCGGCTCCAGTTCGATTTCGTACTGCGTCACCACCGGTCCGGTGTCGATCTGCACGACCGCCACTTTCATTTGAAACTCGGCGAACGTCTTTTCGATGCGTCGCGCCTGTTCGCGCATTTCGTCTTCCGAACGCCGCACCGTGACGGTTTCGACGTCGTCCAGCAGCGACAGTTCCGGCATGCGGAAAGCGGTCGGCGTCGAAGTCCGCACCGGCGCCCCCTGCCCTTTCGCCCGCGATTCATTGTTGTGAATGATGACCACCCGCTCGGGGTCCGACTTCGCGGCGGGCGCAGGGGCGTCAACCGGTGCTGCGATCTTAGTCGGCGTTTCGACGACCGCGGACGCCGCTTCCGCCGCCGGGTGGACGACGATGATCGGAAACTCGGCCGGCTTGGAAGTCGGCTGGTCTTTCGTCGCCCTCGATTCGTCGACGACGTCGGCCGTGGGCGCGAGCCGTGCGACGAACCGCCCGACGCCGACCCACCACGGTCGGAACGCCACCGCGATTCCGACGACGCCGAAGGCGACGCCCGCCGCCAGCGTCATCGTCGGTGACAGGAACTGCGCGAAGCCGGCGACCGCCAGCACGCCGACGACGCCGCCCGGACCCAACAGGCCGCAGTAACGGTCGGGCGGTTGCAGGTCCGCCGGCAGCGTTTGCAAGGCGGCCGTCGCACCGACGCCGGCCAACACCGCGCCGATCCAGAAGACGCCGATCGACTCGCCGGCCGCCAGCGTCGATCGGCGCACGGCCGCCGCCGGCGCCAGCACGAGCGCGGCCGCGCCCAGCCAATGGATCAGCTTCGTGGCGACCACCGCACCGATTGGGCCGCACGGGTTCGTCGGCGCCGCGTTCGCTGGATACACCATCTCCGTCGGTGGATCGGCCGGGTCGACCGTCGCGACGGCGATCGTCGCCCAAACGACGACGGCCAGCGCCGCCAACCGCAACAGCGCGCGGACGACCCCGTTGGTCGGTTGGTCGTGCATTCGCCGAGTCTCCGGTGCAAGGGGCGCGGGAAGGTCCGTCGAAAGACTACCATCCCGCCGGCCGCCGCAGCGACGCGGACGGTCGGGCCGGGGCGGGACGGGGAACGACGGGTAAGGAACGGTATGAACGAAGCGGCGCCGCCGGAATTGCACGTCGTACTGGTCGAACCGGAAATTCCGTTCAACACGGGCAGCGTGGGGCGCCTGTGCGTCGCCACCGGGGCGGATCTTCACTTGGTCGGCAAACTCGGCTTTAAGATCGACGACAAACACGTCCGCCGATCCGGCCTCGACTACTGGGCGTTCGTCAAACTCCGCCGGCACGATTGCTTCGAGGATTTGGAAGCCGAGTTCCCCGACCGCCCGTACTTCTACTTTTCCTCTCACGGAACCCGTTCTTATACGACGGCGTCGTACCCGCCCGGCTCGCTGCTGGTGTTCGGCTGCGAGACCCGCGGCCTGCCGCCGTCGCTCGTCAGCCGAACCGACCGCTTGTGGACCATACCGATGTTCGACGATCGAATCCGCAGCCTGAACCTCTCCACCGCCGTCGCGGTCGTTCTGTATGAAGCGGTCCGACAGAACACGGCGGTGAGTTCATGACCGCGCCGACCTCGTCTTACATCCACGTACCGTTCTGCGCCCACAAGTGCGGCTACTGCGACTTCGCCAGCGTCGCCGGCATGGACGAACGGATGGCGGACTACCTCGTCGCACTCGACTTGGAAATGACGTCCCTCTTAGTCGAGCCGACGCCCGTGCGCACGCTGTTCATCGGCGGCGGCACGCCGACGTATCTTAGCGCCGATCTGCTCGACCGCCTGCTGACGCGCGTCAACCATTGGCATCCGCCGGGCGCCGTCGAAGAGTTCACCGTCGAAGCGAATCCGAACACGTTGACGGCGGAAAAATCCGCCGTCCTGGCCGACCACGGCGTGAACCGGGTCAGTTTGGGCGCGCAGTCTTTTCATCCGCATCTGTTGGAACGATTGGAGCGCGACCACGACCCCGATTCCGTTCCGCGGGGGCTCGAGCTGCTGCGCCCGCGGATCGACAACGTTTCGCTCGATCTCATCTTCGGCGTTCCGGGTCAGACGTTCGCCGAGTGGGAGTACGATCTGCGACGGGTCGTCGAACTACAACCCGACCACTGCTCGACGTACGGTCTCACTTTCGAGAAGGGGACGCGGCTATATGAACAGCGGCGGTTGGGCGTCGTGCAGTCGGTCGACGAGGAAATCGAAAGAAGGATGTTCGAGCACGCGCTCGACGCCCTCGGCGTCGGTTGGGAACACTATGAAATTTCCAACCACGCCCGCCGTCGCGCCTTCCCCGACGGTTCGACCGCCGCCCGGCCTTGCATGCACAACCTCGTCTACTGGGCGAACGACCCGTGTTTCGGCTTCGGCACCGGGGCGGCGGCCTACGTCGACGGCGTTCGTACGCTGAACACCCGCAGCCTGCCGGCGTACATCGAACGCTGCGGCGCGGGCGTCAGTCCGGTGTCACAGTCGGAACGGCTCGAACCGGAACCGCGGGCCAGAGAGACGGCGATCGTCAACCTGCGGCGCGGAACGGGCATCGTTCGCGAGGAGTTTCAACAGCGGACCAGCTTCGCCGTCGACGACCTCTTGGACTGGCCGCACTACATCGAACTGGGCTTCGTCGCCGACGACGGCGCGTCGCTGCGGTTCACGCGCGAGGGTTGGCTGGTCGCCGACGCGATCTTACAACGGCTTTGCTGAATTCGGCTCCAAGCGGACGACGGTTTAAGACGAGAGTGCGGCAGCGATGAAACAGTTCGGCGTGGTGTTGGTGGCGGCGGGCAAGTCGAGCCGTTTCGGCGGCGTGCAAAAGAAGACGTTCACGGCGCTCGCCGGCCGGGCGGTCTGGCTGCACAGCCTCGATCTTTTTCTGAAACGGCCGGACGTCGCCCACATCGTCGTCGTCATCGCCGACGACGACCGCGACGAATTCGACCTGCGTTTCCGCCCTCGTCTCTTATTCGAGAGCGACGTTTCGGTGGCGCTCGGCGGGGCGGAACGGACCGATTCGGTGGCCAACGGCTTGGCGGCGCTCGTCGCGGCGGCCCCTGGAATCGAATACGTCGCGGTTCACGACGCCGCCCGCCCGTGTACCACGCCGTCGCAGATCGACGCGGTGTTCCACGACGCACTGGCGTCCGGCGCCGCGATCCTGGCGGCCCCCGTCGCCGATACGTTGAAACGCGGCAACGACACCTGCGGCATCGTGGAAACCGTGCCGCGGGTCGGTCTCTGGCAGGCGCAGACGCCGCAGGTCTTCCGCCGCGATTGGATCGAAGAGGCGTACGCCCGCCGGGGCGAAGCCGCCGCCGCCACCGACGACGCTCAACTCCTGGAACGATTCGGCCGACGGGTCGCGCTGACGCGCGGCTCGGCCGCCAATCTGAAAATCACCACCGCCGACGACCTAACGCTCGCCGAAGCGATTCTGGCGTCGCGCCATCCTAAGAAGGAAGAACCCGCCAAACCTCGATTTCACGCCGAGGACGAGGAACTCCGTTGAGGCCGACGTCGGACCGTTTCATTTTTTCTTACCGACGGCGGATCGAAAGAATTCCTCGAAGGAGGTGATGGTCGATTGGTCCTCGAACAAGGCGCCGCACGACGCTAAGATCTTTTCGCGCGTCGCCTGGCGGAAGTCGCGGTCCAAGCCGAGGCGGGCGGCCAGGTCGACGTAGCCGTCGGTCGAATCGACGATCAGATCGGTCATCCCCATGTGCTTGTACATGCCGGAGGCGAGTCGGCCGCGCAAGTGGGCCGGCGGCAGCGTCACCACCGGCGTGCCGGCGGCCAGCGCCTCCAGCGTGGTGTTGCCGCCGCCGAAGTGCATCGGGTCTAGTAAAACGTCGCAGACGGCTTGTAACGCGATGAAGTCGTCGCGCGGGGTCGAACGCAGGAAGATCACCCGGTCGACCACCGCCGGCGCGGTGCGCCGCCAACGGTTCACGAGCAGTTGGTTCCACTCGGAAAATTTGCCGTCGATCATCACCAGCCGGCCGTTGGGGTCGCGGTCGAAGATTCCCGAAAGCACCGCGTCGAAATCCGGATGGAACTTAAAGAGCGTCTGCGGGCAGCCGTAGAGCGTGACGCCGTCCGGCAGCCCGAAGTAAGACCGCGGCCGCGGGCGTAAGACCGGGCGGTGGTAGTGCGTCTGCAACCCGGCCAGGCGAACGAGCTGCTCGGTGTAGTGACCGTCGGACTCCGGCCCTTCGTACACCTGACCCGACAGGAAGTAGTCCATCGTCGGGATGCCGGTCGTCAGCGGATGGCCCCAGGTCACGCACTGCACCGGCGCCAACCGGGAAAACGCCAGAGAGAAAGTGAACGGGGCCATGCCCAAATCGAGATAGAACAGCACGTCGAGATGTTGATCCGCGACGATCGGCCGGGCCAGCGGCGGCGATTGCGGGATCACCACGTACTGGTCGGCCGCCTGCCGAAACGCCTTGTTGGTGTCGTCGTGATGCTCGCCCGCCGAGAGAATGGTGAGGTGAAACTCCTTCTTATTCAGTTTCGCCGCCAAGCCGCGGTTAAGGTTGCCGATGGTATGGTTGCAGAAGAACCGCGACAGCAGCCCGACGCGGATTCGGCCGTCGGTCGGCTTCGGGGCGCGCGGCGGCGGCGGGCGGTCGTTGCCGGGTGTAAGATAC
>JBOFFD010000175.1:0-2747 GCA_051648425.1 Planctomycetia bacterium | reverse complement strand
TTGCCGTCGATCATGGCGTACAGGTCGCGCAGCCGGTTCGGCGTCAGGTGCGCCGAGTACGGGTCCAACCCCTCGCACGACGACGCGACGAACTCGAAGACGACCGGGGTCGAGCGGTGGAAGCCGAGGGCGACGCACGCCCGGCCCAGACCGCGAACTTCGCGCAGAGCGTCGTCGATGCCCAGGCCGTCGGGAATCGCCTTCGCTTTCCGCGCCAGCTCAACTCGCAGCCGCGGCGCCGCCGCGCGATTCTCCGGGGCCATGTTGCGTTCGAGGAACAGCGATTCCGTCAACGCGAGGTCGAGACTGCGGCAGCCGCGCCGCAGCAGGCCGGAAACGTCGAGTTCATCGACGTAATGCGAGTCGATCTTCCGCAGCACTTCGCGGTACATCTCAAGAGCGGCGTCTTCGTCGCGGGTCAACAGTGAATCGGTGTAACTGTCGTCGTGATAGCGCCGGACCAGGCTGTGCCGGCGTTCGGCGGTCTGCCATCGTTCTTTAAGATTGCTCTCTTCCGGGTAGAGGCGCATTCCCCGCTGGTAGACGTCGGCGGCTTGCTGCCAGAGGCGACGGCGCTCCAAATCGTCGCCGCGGGTGAGAAAGAGATTCAGGGAGACGCCGGTCGAACGGGCGGCCTCGAAACGAGAGGCCGACGGCTCGAACGGCAGCGCCTTGAACGCTTCGGGGAGGACTGGCAGGTCGGGGGTCGGCACGACGACTTCGGTGGCCGGCAGCACCGCCGCCGCGGCCGGGACCGTGGGTCGTTCGGCGGCGACCGCCGCGCCGACTCCGAAGGCAAGGAGCAGGGCGACGGCCGTCGCGAACGGCCAAGCGGTTCGAGCGACGTTCGGTCGGCGCCGGTCGTCGGAGGTCGGTACCGGCGCGGGCACATCGGCGGCAGCCATGCGGATCTCGCCCTTGGTTCATCGAAGCGGCAGCGGGAACGGCGACAGCGTTCGACCGGGAAGGTTCCGTCAGGAAACTGCACCGGAAAACGACGACCGCGTCGGCGTCGATCGCCGGTTAACCATAGCGCGTCGATTCGGGGCGGTCAAAGAGCGGTCGGCCGCCTCTTCAGTGAAATTCATCCCCACAAGTTCCAATTGAAGGGGAGGGGGGACGGACGTGCGGCCGGCGCGGATGGGCGAAAGTCGACCGACGGCGGACTTGCGGCAAACCGTGCGGTTTCGACCGTCGGCCGCGCCGTTCAAACCGATCGACGGGCGGCGTCCGACCGAAGACTCCACCGCGATCGGACGACGAGCCGGTCGGGAATCCCGGGTTCCTGTTGGCGGCCGCGCCGTCCGTCGGTAACATTCATTCACGGATAGGATGTCGCACGACCACCCTGGCCATGAAACTTCGACGGCCCCGGCGATCGATCGCCGCTCGTTTCCTTCCAAGGAACGGGCCGATGCGACCGCCAAGAGGGCGCCGACCGCCGACGGGAATCGCGAGTACGCCAATGCGTTACGATCTAGTGGCCTGGGATTTCGACGGAACGGTTGCCGACACGCTGCCGACCGGCCTGCGCATCTACAACGAGCTGGCCGGCAAGCACGGCTTCGTCCCCGTGGTCGACGCCCAAGCCGCCCGTGGCCTCAGCACCCGCGAGTTCCTCAAAAAACACCGCATCTCCATGACCAAGCTGCCCCGCGCGACCCGCGAGTTCCTCGCCATCCAACGCGGCGAGATGGAGAAAATACCCCTGTTCGACGGCCTTGTCGCCGTGCTGAAGGAATTGCAGTCGCAAGGCTGCCGGTTGGCCATCGTTTCGTCGAACGACAAAAACAACATCGTCGCCTGTTTGAAGGCCAACGGCGCCGACGGCTTGTTTGATACGGTCGTCGGCTGCTCCCGGTTGTTCGGCAAGTCGAGCGCGATCAAAAAGCTGGCCCGCGCCGCGAAGATCGGCGTCGACCGAATGCTGTACGTCGGCGACGAAGTGCGCGACTGCGAAGCCGCCCAGAAAGCGGGGGTGGACGTCGCCGCCGTCACCTGGGGCATGCACACCGAAGAACTGCTGCTGCGCTACAACCCTACCTTCCTCGTCCATCGGCCCGACGAGTTGCTCGACGTGGTACAATAACTTCGACGGCGGGCCGGCCGTCTTTTTTTCCAACCGTTCGCCTCCCAAGAATCACCGTCGAGCAGCCAGAGGCCGCACCATGCCGGACGTATCGCCGCAGGCCGCCCACCGCATCGTCACCTGCGCGAACCACGGTCCGTCCGCCGAAGTCCGCCGCCTGGGCTTCCCCGCCACGCCCCCGCCGGCGCCGGTCGGCTCGGAAGACGTCGGCCCGAACCTGTCGCTCGACGTCCCGTTCCACGTCCCGGCGGTGCATCGCCTGCGCTTCACCCGCGACGTCTTGGGCGACGACCGCGACGTCCTGCTGGACCTGTTGGAAACCTCCGGCGACCAGCCGGCGAAGGTGCAATTCTGGGTCGACGAATCGTTGGCCGCCGCCCGCCCCGATCTGGAAGACCGCCTGCAAGCGTTGGCCGCCGCGCGTCCCGGACGCTTGGTGCGGGCCGGCGGCGTGCAACAGGCGCCCGGCGGTGAAGCGGTGAAGAACGACGTCCACCTTTTGGAACGGATGCTGCGCGTCTTCGAGACCGCCGACCTCGACCGCCGCAGCTACGTCGTCGTCGTCGGCGGCGGCGCGGTGCTCGACGCCGTCGGTTTCGCGGCCGCCATCGCGCACCGCGGTCTACGGTTGGTCCGCCTGCCCACCACCACCCTGGCG
>JBOFFD010000174.1:0-4276 GCA_051648425.1 Planctomycetia bacterium | reverse complement strand
CCGAATTCGTCGACCGATCGGTGTGGTGCGGTATTCGGAATCCCTTGCTTGCGCGGCGGGCTATGAATTGCGTGAAGGGGCGTATCATGGCGGACGTGCGGACTGAAGAAAGCCGGCGGCGGGCGCTGGCCGTGATGGCGGGCGGCGTCGTTGCGATGGCGACGGGCGGGCGGTCGCCGGCGGCCGAAGTCGACCCGATCAATCAGGACGAAGGCAAGGTGCCGCCCTACACCCTGCCCGATCCGCTCTTGGCCGCCGACGGCTCTAAGATCGAAACGGCCGAGGCGTGGCGCGCGAAGCGCCGCCCCGAACTCATGAAGCTGTTCGAGACGGAAATGTACGGCCGAACGCCCACTCCGCCCCCCGCTCTGACCTTTGAAACCATCGACGTCGACCCGCAGGCGCTGCGCGGCCGGGCGGTGCGCAAGCAGATTAAGATCCGCTTCACCGCCGACCCCGCCGGCCCGGCGATGAACCTACTGGTGTACCTGCCGGCGGAGGCGGCCGGCCCCGTCCCGGTTTTTCTCGGTCTGAATTTCGGCGGCAACCACGCCGTCCACCCCGACCCCGGCATTCAACTTTCATCCGCGTGGATGCGCGACAAGCCGGAGGACGGCTACGAAAACAATCGGGCCACCGAAAAGAGCCGCGGGTCGTCAAAGTCTCGCTGGCCGATCGAAACCGTCGTCGGCCGAGGCTACGGCGTCGCCACCGCGTATTACGGCGACCTCGACCCCGATTTCGACGACGGCTTCAAGAACGGCGTGCAGCCGCTCTATTACACCAACGGCAAGACCAAGCCGGCCGACGACGAATGGGGCGCGATCGGCGCCTGGGCGTGGGGGTTGTCGCGGGCGCTCGATTACTTGGAGACCGACGCCGCCGTCGACGCGAAGAAGGTGGCCTTGCTGGGGCACTCGCGGCTGGGGAAGGCGGCGCTGTGGGCGGGGGCGCAGGACGAGCGGTTCGCCTTGGTCATCAGCAACAACTCGGGCTGCGGCGGCGCGGCGCTGTCGAAGCGCGATTTCGGCGAAACGGTCGCCCGTATCAACCGCGTCTTCCCGCACTGGTTCTGCAAGAACTTCCATAAGTACGGCGGCAAGGAAAACACGCTGCCCTTCGACCAACATGAACTGATCGCATTGATCGCGCCGCGGCCGGTTTACATCGCCAGCGCGGTGGAAGACCTATGGGCCGACCCGCTGGGCGAGTTTCTGGCGGGGCTGCACGCCGACCCGGTGTACAAGCTGCTGGGAACCGACGGCGTCGGGGCGACGGAACAGCCGCCGGTGGGCAAGCCGATCCACGGAGTGATTGGGTATCACGTTCGGCCGGGCAAGCACGACGTGACCGACTTCGACTGGGACCAGTTCACGAAGTTCGCCGACCGTTGGTTCGGCAAGACGGCGACGGGGTGAGGTCGGGTCAACCGGGCGACGGCGCGCCGCCGGTCCAGGCGCCGGCCGTCCCCTTCGGCTTGGCGGCGTCTTCGTCTTCCAGCAGCCAGTCGAGCAGCTTCAATTCCAGCATCAAGAGTCCCAGACCCAGGCCGACCATCACCAACCCCTCGGCAGTGTGCAGCAAGCCTTCGGTCCAGGCTTTGTCGCCGAATTGGATGACAAGGCCGGTGCCGGTGACGCGCACCACGTTGATGACGACGGCAATGGGTACGGCCGACGCCAAGACGAAGGTGCGGTACCACATCGGCCGCCGCATGAGCAGCGCGGCGCAGGTGCAGATGGCCAGGAAGGCGGTGAGCTGCCGCAGGCCGCTGCACGCCTCGGCGACGTGCATCGTTTCGGCCGGCAGGTGGATGAGGTTGCCGTCTTGCAGCACCGGAATACCCGCCAGTTGCAGCAGAACCGACGCCACGTGGCTGACGAACAGTTGCAGCGGAAACGCGACCCGACTGTAAAGCGCGCTGGGCCAAGGGATCATGAACACCAGGAACGACAGCGCCGGCCACGCGCGGCGCCACCACGCCCAGCCGCCCAGCAGAATCACCAAGCCGCCGAGCATCAGCAGCATTGACGTGCATTCCAAGAGCAGCGACGGCAGCAACAGCGTGATCCACCGCAGGGCGACGCCCGCGACCACCGCCGCCGCGCCGACGAACCAGCCGCCGCGCGGTCGGTCGCCCACCGGCAGCGGCTGCTGCCACAGCAGGTACAGGCTGACGAGCGGTACGACGAAGCCGTGACTGTAGTTGGGATCGCCGGACCACCGCTGGACGAGCACCGAAAAGGTGTTCCAGTAGCTGGCGATCCAGGCGGCGGTCAAGCCGACCGCCAGGCCGACCGCCGGCAGGTTGGCCGGTCGCGAAGCGGCGCGGACCATCGCCGCCGCCTCGTCGGCGGTGGGGGACCGTTGTTCGCTCAGCCAGGCCAAGCCGTTGTTCGTCGCGTCAGCCACCGTGGTCGTCCCATCCGCTGGTCATGGTTGCATCAAATCCGTGTCGTCGGTCGAAAACGCGGTTCGCCGACAAGGAAGCGTCAGTTGGCCGCCGGCGCCGCCGACGCGCCGTTGCCGCCACCGAACCGGCCGGCGGTGGCCAAGTCGATCTTTTCGCGCAACAACCGCGCCCGACCGGCCAATTCGCTGGTCGGGTTCGACGCCGCCACCGCCGTCGCCAGTCGGTCGCTCTCGGCGTAGTCGCGGCGTTCGTACCGCACCTGGGCCAAGCCCAGCGACCAATCCCACCGGTCGGGCGCGTTGGTCAGGGCCTTCTCATACGCGGCGGCCGCGTCGTCCATCCGGCCGGCCTTGTGCAGCAGGCCGGCCAGGGCCGCCGTTTCCGCCGCCCGGCGCGGCGCGTCGGGTCGGCCTTCGACGCGCTTCAACAACGTCTCGGCCGTCGCCCGCCATTCCGTCGGCTTGTACTGCTCGCACCACTCGACGACGGCCAAAGCGGCCGTCGGCGTCGGTGGAACGGCGTCGACCAAATCGGCGACCGACGCCCCGGCGGCCGCCAATCGACCGACCAGGTCCGCCGTTTCCTCCGGCCGACGCTCCAGCACCGTGCGGTAGGCCGCGCGGGCGTCGGACGTTCGGCCGGCCGCCAACCAATGGTCGCCCATCTTCCGCCAATACAGCGGGTCGGCCGTCGCCAACCGTTCGACGGCGTCCCAGTCGCCCGGTCCGCCGGTCCGCTGCGACTGCTGCGCCAGCGTCAGGCGGTACCAGACGTTGCGCGGGGCCAGCACCGTGGCGCGGGCGACGTCGACGGCGGGCGCCGGCGGTTCCCCGCCCTCGGGCGACGGCTTGACGAAACTGGCGGCGCGGCCGGCCAAGTAGGCCGCGCGGGCGTCCCAAGATCCGAATCCCGCCAGCCAACCGCCGTTCAGCATCTCGCGGCGCCGAGCCTCGGCGGCTCGCGGCGACACCGTTGGTTCGGCCAAGGCGTCGGCAAGTTGACCGACGCCGTAGGTGTGGCGAAGTTCGGCGGCGCAGAACCAGCCGTACGCCAAGACGCCGAGAAGACAGGCGGCCGCCGCCGGCCCCGCCGTCCATCGGTTTGCGGGGATCGACCATTCCGCCCTTCGCAGAGCGACGGTCGCGGGCCGGCGGTCGCGCCGGTCGGCCATCCCAGCCGCTCCGTCGCCGTCCGTCGTTCGAGCCTTCCGCGCCGCACGGATGGTGCGGCGCGCTTCCGGCGTCGCCGCGACGGCGGGTTCCGCCGGTGCGATTGGCTCCGCAGTTGGCGGTTCGACGGCGGCCGCGACGACCGGCGGCGTGTCTTCGACGGACTGACCTGTCATTGACACGGCAGCCGCTGCCGGCTTGGTGACACTGTTTTCAACGGGCGCCGCCGGCCGCAGGATGGCGAATCGCGGTCGGGACGGCGCGACCGACGGAGCCGGCGCCGTCAATGGCGCGGTCGGCTCGGCGACGCCGGGTTTTCGTCGTTCGGGTTCGGCCGACCGCGCGGCGACCACCGGCGGCGGAGCCGACGTCGCGGGCGGCGGCGCGACGGGCGGGGGTTCGGCGGGGCGACGTTGCAGCAGTCGACCCGCGCTGGGCAGCCGGGCCGGTCGACGAATTCGTCCTCGCGTCATCGCACTGCCGCCTCCCGGCGTCGTCGGCTCCTCGTCCTCGGCGGTGGCGCCCTCGGCGGCGTCGACCTCGGCCGTGCCAACCTCGGCCGTCGCCTTCGGTTCGTCCGCCGCGAAGGCGACCAAGACCGGCGCGTCGACCGCCTTTTCGACGTCGTTTCGTTCGAGACGGACCGCGTCTTCGATACGACCAACTTCGATCCGTCCGTCCTCCCGCGAAAAGG
>JBOFFD010000173.1:0-5748 GCA_051648425.1 Planctomycetia bacterium | reverse complement strand
CGATCGAACCTTGCCGCGCCGCCGGGTCGACCAGCCGAATGCCGGCGGCGGTGAAGAAATCGGCCGGTGTGGCGGGGGAACCGTTCGGTCGGGTGTAGGCGATCGGCGTGCCGTCGCCGCGGGTGATCTTGAAGTTTTCGAGACCGACGGCCAGCTCGAAGCCGGCGGGCAGCGCGTCGCGCAGGGTGACGTCGAAGGCGCCGTTCGCCGCTCGGCCGGTGTTCGTCGCGACGACGGCGAACTTGACGAGGTCGCCGGCGTCGACGCCGGCGAGGTTCGCATCGTAGAAGCCGGCGGTGGGGGTCGAAACCACGCCGGTGAAGTTGCGCGCGGCGGCGGGGTTGACGCCAGCGGCGTCGAACGAAACGCCGGCCGGAGCGGGCGGCGCCGACAGTGTTCCGTCGAAACCGACGGCGACCGACACCGCGCCCTTCACGATCGACAGCACCGGTTGGGACAGACGGAAGTTGCGGGCTTCTTCGTCGGTGGCGATGCGGTTCTGCGTCGACCGCTGGGTCGACTCGGCCTGGAACGAGCCGGCGAGGTTGTCGGCGCGGACGTCGTCACCGACGACGACCGTCAGCAGGAGGTCGATTTCGCGGGAGTCGAACGGGCCGGCGTCGAAGTCGCCGAAATCAAAGCGGATGCTGTTGGCGCCGCCGTCGATCGACAGGGTGGGGACGAGCGACGACCCGGTGTGGGCGTAGAAGGTGTCGGCCGGTCCGAACTGCACGACGCCGGCGGCGGGAATGCCGAACACCGGGTTGAACGACCAGCTCGGGCCGGCGACGTCGGCGGGGTCGCCGTCGGGGTCGAGGATGGAGAAGACGTTGTTCGGCAGGACGCCGGTGAGCCGAAGCTGCTCGAAGGCCGAGAACGGCAGCGCGTAGCGAAGGCGCAGGGTGACGGCGTCGCCCGGATTCAGGCGGACCGTGCCGGGGTAGCCGGCGTTGGGGTCGGGGGCGACGACGCCGTTGATCGCATACACGCCGGTCGACAAGTCGCCGACGGGGGCGGTGATGCCGGTGGAGGAACCGTCGCCGTCGACGCCGACGACCGGAAAGCCGCCGGTCGGTTCCAGAATAACGCCGCGAACCCCGTCGAGTTCCGTCGGAATGGCTCCGACGAGTTCGTCGCCCAAATCGAACGACGGATCGCCCGAAGGAAAGGCGTCGGAATAGTCTTCCCGCACGATCGCGCGGAACACCAGCCGGCCGGTGGCGGGGCCGTTCGGCGAGGGAAGTTGGCCGGGCGCGGAAACGCTGCCGAAACCGAGATTGGGGACGGCGCCCCCTTGAAGCCGCCGGTTGAAGCCGCGGGCGGCCAATTCGTCGGAGAGGCGGAAGGTAAGCGCCGTCGAACCGTCGCGGGCGGCGTCGAACGTCTCGACGAACGGGCCGTTCAAGATCGGGGACGAACCGGTGAAGCGGCGTTGGTACTCGACCGTGCCGGGGGCGGCGAACGCGTTCGGTCCGAGACTCGACCGCGGGGTCGAAGCGGTGATGCCGCCGGCGGGCAACAGACCGGTCACTTCCAGGGTCGGCGTGAAGCCGAGGTCGAGCCGTTGGCCGTCGCTTAGGACGTGCGTCGCCAGCAGATCGGTGAAGGTGAAGTAGTCCGAGATCTGGATGTTGACGGTGTATTCCAGTACCGAACCGGGTCGCAACGGACCGGCGGTGAGATTGCGGACGTTGGTCTTCGCCACGATCGACTTCGCGACGACCACGACGTCGTCGGCAAAGTCGGCGTCGGAGGCGTCGGGGTCGATCACCACGTTGACGAGCGGCGTCTCGCCGAAACCGGGCGGAGTGTAGTCGACGGCGGCGTAGCCGTCGAACAGTTGCGGGGCGTCGTCGCCGGTCGTTTCATTCAAGACGGCGATGTCGGCCGCGGTGTTGTTGGTCGCGAAGAAACTAAAGACGAACGACGCCTCTTCGCGGCTAGCGCTGCCGGCGACCGTGCCGAACGCGAGCGACACGATTCCGCCGGGGACGCCCGCCGTCGGCAGGGCGACGACCGAACCGCCAACGCTCAGGGAGTCGAGCGACGTGAAACGAACGCCGGCGGGAATCTCAGTCGAGAGGACGGTGTTGGAAACCGTTGCGCCCGGGGCGACGTCGAGCGACACCTTGATCCGGCCGACGTAGTTGGCGCCCGTGGCGATTTCATCTTCGCCGCCGAGGTACTCGGTGACGACGCGCCACGCCGCCGGCACGATGGCGCCGTCGGCGGCCGGGTTTGCCGCCAGCGGGTCGAGGCTTTGGATCAAGGGTGCGTCGACCGTGGGATCGTCGGTGGGGGTCTCGCCGAAACGGAACCCGCCGGCGGCGACGACCGGCAGCGTGAAGCCGACGTCGGCCTGTGCTGACGCTTGGACGCGGACCTCGATCTTGGCGGGGGCGTCGGTGGGCGCGAGCGACGCCGTCGGCAACGCCAGCGCGTACAGACGGTCGCCGGGCTGGAAGCCGCGGGCGGCGAGTTCGGGCGTCAGCGAAACCATGACCGGGGTGCCGGTCGTGGTTTTGGCGAACGGGTGGGGGGTTGGCGTCGACGACAGAACGACGCTGACGGCCGACAGGGCGGTACCCTGGTAGACGGCGTCGACGAATTGCAAGCCGTCGTCGGCAGCGGGGCCGGCGCCGTCGGCCCCGGTCGTCGCCAGGTAAAAATCGACGTAGGGACCAAAGCCCGCCGACGAACCAGTGTTGGCGAGGGAGACGACGACGACGGCCTGTTCGCCGGGAAACGGAGTGCCGGGGGTGTGTAAGAGCGCGGTCGGTTGGGCCGCCGGCGCGAGCCGATCTTCAAGGACGTCGAACCGGACGCCGCGGGCGCGCGACGCACCGCCGCCTGCGGACTTGGTCCGAGCCGGTTGCTTTCGGGAACGACCGCCGTCGACCAACACGAATTCCCCGGTGACGCTTCGTGAGAAAATCTAGTGCGTCGAACAGGTAGCAAATGTCGCGCCAAACTAGTTGGTTGCGACGTTGGACTATGGATGCGGGGCGTCGAACCGCCCTTTGACATTGTACTACCGCTGGACGGGTCGCGCGGTTGTTTTTGCGAGGCGGGGCGGTTATCGAAATGAGAGGAAGCAATGGCGGCGTTCGACAGCCGCGGCCTTGTTGTGGTGCAGGCGTCCCGGCTGCACCACAAGCTGCACCACAACTAGAAGTATGCGGACCGGGATGGGAATGAAATCGCCCGGGCAAGCGCCCGGGCGAGTCTCCGGATGGAGTGACGGCCGATCGTCAGCGGGCGACGGGGGCGCCGTCGACGCGGATGGCGATGTTGGTCACCTCGGGGTGGGCCAGGTCGACCAGCACCGGTTCGGGCGTCACCGCGTCGCTGTCGTTGCCGCACAGGTCGCGGCAGATGAGTCGCAGGTACACCTGGTGGGGGGCGTTCTGCGGCACCAGCCAACTGTATTGACCTTGCGGCGGCAGGTTCTCGGCGATCGCGAACCAAGGACCGTTCGGTTCCTCGGCGAAGTACAAACTGACCGGCCGTTCGGCCGCGTGGGCGTCTTTCGACCGCCAGTACAGCATCATCGCTTCGGTGCTGGCGTCGGGGTCGGGGTTCGGAGCCAGCAGCTCGGCTTCGGGGGCGGTGGTGTCGACTTCAACGATCAAATCCGGGGCCTCGCCGACACGCGGGGGCCGTTGACCGAAGCCGGCGGGACTGGTCACCACCACCTTCAGGCCGAAACGTCCCTCGCCGGGCAGTTCGACGTCGACGGGCGGGGTGCGGTCGGGGTCTTCGCCGTGCTTTTTCCACGACTGGCCGTTGTCGGGGGTGAGGTAGACCTCCACTTTGCCGACGCCGGACGGGCCGACGCCGCGAAGGGCGTAGTCGAGCTGGAACTGTTTCGAGCCGACGAGCGGCACCTTGCGCGGCGGGGGCGGCGGTTCGACGGGGCCGGCCGCGCGGGGGTCGCTGGGAACGAAGCCGGCGGTGCGTTGAACGCCGCCGGGACCGCCCGATAGGGGAATTTTGTTGGCGACCGTGGCAGCTTCGCCGGTCGAAGCGGGAACCGAGCCGGAAGCGGCGACAGCGGCGCGGCCGGTGGCCGGCAGCGCGGGTCGGCTGCGGTCGAAGTTCGGCCGGCCGGTGCGCGGCGGGGCCGAGTCGAACGGACGTTCGTCGGCGGTCGAGCGGAACGCGGGGGCGCCGGCGGACAGTGGCTGCGGACCGGGGTTGTATTGACCGTCGGCGTCGACGAAGGCCGGTTCCGGCGCGGGGGCGGTTCGCGGCGACTGGCCTCGGCTGGCGGGAGCGGCGTTACGCGGCGCGCTCGGCGGAACGGCGTTGAACTCGCCCATCGCCAAGGTCGGCGGTACGTAGTCGCCGGCGGCGTCCAGCTTGAAGGCGGCGGGTTTGCGAGCGGCGACGGGAATCGAATCCGCGTCGTCGATGTTCGGCCGGGCCGGCGTCAGATCGGCCGTCATCGCGCTGGGGCGTTTCTCGGGAGCGCCGTCGGCCGACACCTCGATCTTCGCCGTCGTGACGTTGTTCGCCTCGTCACGCACCGAACCGCGCACTTCGTAGGTTTCACCGGGCCGGGCCGACCAATCGGCGACGCCTTCCGCCGCCGGCTTCACTTTCAGTTCGCGCCAGTCGCCGTCGTCGCCTTCCCGCACTTCCAGCTTCAACGTCTTCAGGTCGGGGCGGGCGTCGGTCACCTGCCACTGCACGCCGACGCGGGTCGAATCGCCGGGCATCGGGTCGAGGGTGAGAACGGGCGATTCGGTGTCGATGACCACCTTGATGGCCGGCGGTTCCTGTCGAATGTCGGGCGGGGTCGAGACGCCGCGGTCGTCGATGTAGGCGAGGTTGAACCAGTATTCGCCGTCGGCCTGCGCTTTGAACTTGAAGTTCTTCTGCGACGGCTGGGCGCGCTTCACCAGGCTCCAGTTGTCGCCTTTGTCGACCGAGACGAAGAGCTGCAGCTCTTTGAGTCCCTCCGCCTTTTCGGCGTCGACGTCGACCGGGATGGTGAAGAGCGACTCGCGCAGGACGATCGGCGCGTCGTCGGCAGGCTCGGCCGAGGCGAAGTTCGGCAAGAGAGTGGTCGGCGCCGCCGAGAGGGCGACCACGGCCAGCCGTCCCCACCACCGCAGGGTCGAGGTGCGCCGCGGACGCCGATTCGCTTGCAATGATTCCATGCTCGATTCCCCTCGAACCATCGGCGGACACAGCGGGAATCCAAGGGTGTCAAAGCAGGGTGGAAAGAGTTTCGCCTCGATCGTTTCATCGACGCCTTCGCGAGAGCGCCTTGAGTAAAAATCAAAATCTCAATCCCTGTCGAGAAAAATCCGAGCGGTGGCGGTTTACACAGTTTGGCGAGAAAGGTCGATCCACGGAAAACCTGGCGGGCTGGGGACTTGCCGACGCGACGAACCTCCGGTTTCGGCGCGACGGCGGCAGTGCCTGCTTCAGTGGGCGAGTGGCGGATGTAACGGTTGAACGAACCAATGTGGGGTCGGCGACGCCCGGCGAAGGCTGTCCGCCGCCGGGGGCGTCGCCATAATGACGCCACGCCACCCCCCGCGACGCTGAGGCGAGGGAGCGTCGTCGACCGGAGAAGACCATGCTGCTGCCGAAAGCCGTCGATCTCGACGACCTCGACCGAAAACTGATGAAGATGGTCGCCGACCTGAGAGCGGCCGAGACTTCGCACCCAGACCCCAGCGCCCGCGCCCAGTTGGCGGCGCTGCGCGGCGAGGTGGAGGCGAAGAGCGTCGGGGC
>JBOFFD010000172.1:0-2314 GCA_051648425.1 Planctomycetia bacterium | reverse complement strand
TCGGCGACCGGGGTGGTCGCGGCGGCGGTCGGCGGCAAAATCGGGGTCGGAGGGGGCGGGTTCAGGATTTCGTCGCGGGAGCGGCCCAGCGCCTTCGCCACGGCGGCGGCGAAGTCGAGCCGACGGTACGAGCGGTTGGTGTTGCGGACGTTGTCGCGTTCGTCGTCGCCGTCGAACACCCGCACGCCGGTGTTGCGAAGGATGGCCAGAACGTTCGTCACTCGCGGGCTGCGGCCGGTCTGCTGCAACGCCTGGCGGACGACCACCGCGGCCCCGACCACCATCGGCGACGCCATGGAAGTACCCGACAGTGATCGGAAGCCGCCGCCCAAGTTGGTCGATTCGATGAAGCTGCCGGGGGCGACAATGTCCAGCTTGCCGCCGCGCTGCGAGAAGCTGAGCAGACGGTCGGGGGCGCTGGAAAAGTCGACGGCGCCGGAGCGCCAGCGGACCCGGCCGTAGGATTGGTCGTAGACCGCGCCGACCGAAACGACGTTGCGGCTGGCCGCCGGGTACGTGACGCCCGGCTGACTGCGGTTGGTGAAGAAGTCGTTGCCGGCCGACGCGGCCACGAAGACCTGGCGGTTGCGGAGGCGGGAAAGTTCGTCGTCGAGGATGTCGCCGGGGTTCGTGTTGAAGCTGCCGAAGCCGAGCGACAGGTTGACGGCGACGATGTTGTACTTCCGCTGGTTGCGGACGATCCACTTGAGGGCTTTTTCGATGTCGGAAATCTGGCCGTCGCCGTTTTCGTCGAGGACGCGCAGCGCGACGATATCGACGTCGGGGGCGAGGCCGCGGTGGGTGGAATCGTTGCTGGCGATGATGCCGGCGACATGGGTGCCGTGGCCGTTTTCGTCCATCGGGTCGCGGTCGTCGTCGACGAAGTCGTAGCCGGCGACGACGCGCCGGCCCCAGCCGCCGCCGAGCGCGGCATGGCGGTAGTCGACGCCGGTGTCGACGACGGCGACGGTGGCGCGGGCGCCGGTGAGGCCGAGGTTGCGGACGGGGTCGGTGTAGCCGATGAGCGAGGCGGCCGCGCCGACCGACCCGTCGGCCGTGGCCGAGGCGGTGGTCGGGCGAAGGACGGCTTCGGCCAGTCCGACGGCGGGGACGTCGCGTTCTTCCAACGGCTCGAAGCGGAATCGTCGTTGCATGAGGCACCGTGTTTTCGGCGTTGCGCACGGTTTCGGAGAAAAGGCGCGAACGCCCGATCGCCGCGAAGACGCATTGTAGCGAAGTCGAGAGCCGTGCCGACGCCCGCCGCGAAGGAATAAGCAACGGCGTCGAAAACAGGCTAAAGTCGCGACGGGGGAATTGAAAGACTGGTTCGGCGGAAGCGCGCGAAGCCGGCGGTTTCGGCGGCGGCAAGGTTTACCTAGAGCGGCGGTTCCGCGCCGCCGTTCTTTTCGGCAGGGGCGGCGGGTTCCGACGGCGGGTCACTTGGCGGCTTGCCGGCGTACACGGCCGTACCGGCGATCAGGTCGTGCAACGCCCGCCGTCGGGGGGTGAAGAAGACCGTCAAAAAGGGCAAGCCGACCAACAGAGTGAGCGACAGAACTTTGACGAGGTAGCGGACCGTCGCCCGCAGTGGGCCGATTTTTCGGCGTTGGAGGTCGGCGACATAAAGTCCCAACCAGTACTTTCCAAAACCGGCTTGCTTCGACGAGCACACCGACGCGATCTCATAGAGGCTGGCGAGGATGTATCCAAGGAAACTAAAAAAGTGACCCGCCGGTTTCGTTCGGCCGTCCAAGTATCGGGATCCTTCCGATAGATCGAATCCTAAAACGGGGCCGACGGAAAATGCGATGACGACGATCGTCGGCCAAACGATGATTCCGTCGAGGAACAGGCCGATGAAGCGGGGAATCAGCCGACCGATCGGAAGTTGGTGGGTGGAGGCCGCGGCGTCGTCGTCAGGGGCGGCGTAGGGATTGAACGACGGCGGTTGTTCGGTCTCGGTCGGGTCGTCGCGCTCGATCGGCGTCACGGCGGGCGTCCCCAAGTGAATCAGCCGCGGCGCAGGACCAGCGTGCCGGCGAGTTTGTCGTGCAGCCCTTGGTTCCGCGACGTGAGGCCGACCATCAGGAAGCCGAGGTACATCGGTAGCGCGGACAGCATCTTGGCCGCCCACCGGCCGGTCGCCCGCCAGAAGCCGATCCGCCGGCCCCGCAAGTCGGTGACGGTCATCCCCAGCCAACTCTTGCCGAACGTGGCCTGGCGCGACGAACAGGTCATGCCCGCTTCGTACAGCCAATACGAGAGAAAGTTGACCAAATTGACGACGAGATAGGCCCACTGGGGCGGATCCCGC
>JBOFFD010000171.1:0-2645 GCA_051648425.1 Planctomycetia bacterium | reverse complement strand
GGCGGTGTTTTTTTTCACCTTGTTCCAGCGGCTTACCCGTCAGCGCACGATCTGAATGTGTCGGTCGGTGAAGAGGCCGCGCCGCAGGCCAACATACAGGCAGGCGGCCACCAAATCGGCGGTCGTTCCCGGATTGCGGCGGTGGCCGTCGGCACGAAGCCAGGCGTCGAACGCCGTTGCGGCGGGCGCGTCGACGAACGGTTGGTCGATCGGCGTCACGGCGTAGGCGGCCAACGCCTCGGCGGCGCGACGGGCGGCTTCGGTTGAAAAATCTCGGCCAAGCTTGCGGGCGATGAGCGAGTCGCCGCGGGCGGCCCACAACGCGAGTTGGCACCCCACGACGGCGTCCTCGGCCGAGCGACCCGCCTCCGCCGCCGCCGTCAGCGCCGGTAGGCCCGTCACCCACACGTCGACGAAGTTTTCCGCATACTGTCGGGCCACGTCGTCGCGGTCGGCGGCCAGCGCCATCAGTTCGTGCAGCGGCTTAGTCGGTTCGTCGGCCACGTCCTCGGCGTCGACCTTCCCCAACCCGCCCGGCGCCGCCCGCCGAATCGCCCGGTAGACCCACCGCGCATCGTCGATGGTCAAGCCGTGCAGCACGGTGGCGGTCGTTGCTGACGTCGGACCGACGTCGTCCGTATCGGCGGCGCACAGCGGAGCCAGCAGCAGTGCGATTCCCAGGTTGACGTTCGACGACACCAGCCGGCGGGTGGCGTCGACGGCGTCGTAGACCGCCCGACCGACGCCGGTGGTAGCAGCGTCGGCCAGTAGCGGCCCGACGACCACGCCGCCGGCAAGAAAATCGAGGCAGCCGGCGTCGGCGAAGTCGCGGCGCGGGTGGACGTTCCCCGGCTTGCGGGCGATCGCCTCCAGAAGACACGCCAGTTCGACGGCGGCGCGGCGATCGGGGATGGTGTTCCACGGCATGGTTTGGTCGTAGGAAGCGGGCCGGCCGTCGGAAAGGGTCGGGACTTCAGCCGACGGCGACGAACGCCCCGAACAGCAGCAGCCAGACGGCGTCTAGAAAGTGCCAGTACATCGCGCAGAAGGAAACGCCCAGGTGGCACTCGTGGTCGTACCGATCGAAATAGGCGCGGACGGTGGTGACCGCGAGCGGTATGAGGCCGCCGACGACGTGCAGGCCGTGGAAGACGACCAGCACCATCACCAGACCGTACAAGTAGACGTTTTCGTTCATGAAGCGGTCGTGGTCGGCCAGCAGTTGAATTAGGCTGGGAACCTGCACGGCGAGGAACGCACACCCTAGGGCCAGCGTGCCGGCGAGATAGCGGCGGAACGGTCGTTGCCGTTCGCGGCGGACGTTGACGAGCGCTTGGTGCATCGTCCAACTGCTGACGATCAGCAGGCCGGTGCTGAGGTACAACGACAACGGCAAGCGCACGGTTCCCAGCGGCGGGCCGCCGTGGGCGGCGAGCCGAATCAGCAGGTA
Source organism: Planctomycetia bacterium (assembly GCA_051648425.1). Classification (GTDB taxonomy): domain Bacteria; phylum Planctomycetota; class Planctomycetia; order Kolteriales; family Kolteriaceae; genus JBOFFD01. The sequence goes on along the minus strand of JBOFFD010000171.1, from coordinate 1,195 downwards.
GCTGGCAACGCTGGCCAGGAAAAAGCTGCCGAGGGCGGCCAAGAACAGCCACATGCCGAGAATCGCCGTTCCTCGCGGCAGCGGTTTGGCGTGGCGGTTCTGGGACGTCGGCACGGTCGAGTCATCCTTCGGCGGTCGGCGGGAACGGTTCCTTGAGAGTGTAGTGGTCCGAGTCGCTCAAGTCCGCCAGGCCGCCGGGTCGCAGTTCCGATCCGTCACGGCCGGGGGTCGCCCGCCGCTCGAATCGGTGGAATTCCAGCCAAGCCGACCGCCAGTAGCGACGGAAGGACCACGCCGCCGCCCGAAAGACAGGGCCGTGGACCCGCCAGACGGCCACGACCGCCCCGGCGAACAGCGTGCGTTGGACCACGACCGTCGCCGCGAGCCGCCACCGACCCCGGCGGCGGCGCAGGCGCGCGAGTTGCTCGGCCTGGAAGCGAACGTGGTGCGCCTCGTCGCACAGAATGCGGCGGCAGATTTCCCGCAGCGTGGGCGCGGCGCTCGCCTCGGCCAGCGCTGCATAGTAGACGGTGGCGACCACCTCGGCCGTCGCCAACACGACGAGGGAGCCTTCCAGCGACCCGACCAGTTTTCGCAGCCGACGGAAGACGCCGTCGTTGAAGGTCCGCTTGGCCCGCGGCACGCCGTTCACGTCGAGAAAACGACCCAGCACTCGGCAGTGCCGATGCTCTTCGCCGATGAACAGACGCAGCGCCTGTGGATACGCGGCGTCGCCGGTGCGGGCGGCGTAGTCGTCGACGGTCTTGAAGAGCCACAGAGCCTCGGAGCTTTCGCCGAGCTGGAACTCGGCCAGCGACGGGCCGAGGCGGCGGCGATCGGCGTCGGTCCATTCGGGGTCGGCCGCCCATTCTTTATCCCCCGTGAAGTCGTTGCCGCGGAACCGTTCGATCCAACGCGCCGCGTCCATCGCCGGCCTCCGTTCAAGGTTTGCACTGCAAAGCGAATCGCCTGGATTTACTTTACGATACAAAGCAAAAACAGTTCGCGCTCCGGCGCCGTGTTTAGGAGAGGCGGCCAACGAAGAGGAACCGCGTCGCCGCCGGGGGATTGACTCGGCGGGCGGGATGCTGAAAACAACCGGCATGCGTCGACCCCCACCCCCTCCATCAAAGGAAAGCAGCGTCATGCGCATCCGCGATCGTTTTCGGAACGCGACGGCCGTCGCCCTGTTCGC
>JBOFFD010000170.1:0-18204 GCA_051648425.1 Planctomycetia bacterium | reverse complement strand
CGAACCCCGACGGAGCACGGCGATGACGGCGGACCGAATCAAACCGCGGCGGCCAGTGTCGTTTCAAGACGATCAAAAACAGGATCACCCACATCCTTTTGATAGTGCGGGCTCTCGCCGTCGTAATTCTGCACGCAGTTGACGCTACGGGTTACGAAAGTTTTGACGCTCATCCGTTCGGAAAATTGGCGTTAGAGATTCTAAACAACCTGAAAAGTCTCACCTCCCCTTCCGGCCGGAACGTCGAGTTCGTCGTTGAACACAACAACGAGGGCCGGATCCTTGAGCGTCTCAAGGCCGAAGCGGAGCGAGGTCTTTTCAAGGATAAACATCTTGTCGTCTTGGTGTGTATGAAAATGACGGACGAGGCCGTCATGAAGAAGTTCGTCGCTTTGAGAAACGCCGCGCTGGCCAACGGGGCGGCGAGCGTGCTGATGCCGACGGGTCTAGTCGACATTCCGGCCGCCACCCTCGCGGCGGTTTCTTTACGCAAGGAGCCGACACTGTTGGACGGAGCGACTCCGGAGGAGGCGTTGCGTCGGGCGTGCGAGTCGGCGGAAGTGCAGATTCAAAGGTGTCTTCTCGCCGACGACAAGGTTGCGGCGGCCAAGTCGGCGTTCGGCGACGACGGGGCCAGATTGTTGCTGACGAGGGATGGCGGATTCGATGTCGGGGGGGCCAATCGGGTCCTCCGTCGGCTCCGGAGCCTCTGGCAGACCACCTCTCTTTACGTTCTGCAATCCACTACCGATATCGGTGGAAATGGATGATCGAGCCGATCTTCGTCGCCGCGGAAGAGAAGGACGGGCGTCTCGGGTTCGATTACCCGCCGGCGCTGGACTCCAGGTAGTAGATCATCTGCCAAAGCGGATAGAAGTTGCCTCGGTCGATGAGTTGCCGAGGCGACGGGAGGTCGGCGTCGGCGCCGGCGCGGCAGCGCCTTTTCTTTTCCGTCTTTCAAGCGATGCGGCATTGTTCGGGTTCCTTCCCGGTTATTCTGGTTCGTGCCCTTCCGGCGTCAACGTCATTTCAGTCTTCAGGCAGAAGCCCGGCGTTGAAGAGTCGCAACGATGGACAATCGTCTTCATTTGTGGCAGACTGACGGTATGGAACGCCGAACAATGGATAACGTCGTTGGAATTGGTCCGGTCGACGGACAGCTTGCGCTGCTTTTGGAGCGCGTCGAACACGGCGAGGAGCTGCTCCTCGTCCGCGACGGCCAACCCGTCGCGCGCCTTCTGCCCCCCGTTTCGTCGAAGGGACCGTCGGTCGACGCCGGGCGCGAGTTGCTGGCTTTCCGCGAGCAGATCGGTCGTCGCCTTGAAGGCGCGACTTTCCGCGAACTGGCGGCCGAGGGTCGACGTTGAACGTCGAAGCCCCGAAGCCGGATGAAGTCGCTGTTCCTCTCCGCCCCGTCGTTCTCGACGTGTCATTGGCGGCTTCATGGTTCTTCGTCGACGAGAAGAACGACTACGCCGATGCGATCGCCGCAGCGTCTGAGGGGCTGGAGTTCTGGGTGCCCAATCTATGGCATCTGGAAGTCGCCAACGCGTTGCGGTCGAGCGAGCGCCGATCCCGCTGTACGCCGCAAGACGTCGATTGCTGGCTCGCCATCCTTGCTCGTTGGAACCTCCGCGTCGATTCGGAGACGGCGGCGCAGGCATGGACCGGTGCGCTTTCGTTGGCCCGCCAACACAACCTGACCGTCTACGACGCCAGCTATCTTGAACTGGCGGTTCGACGATCCCTTCCGATCGCCACGTTCGACGCCGATTTGCTCCGCTCGGCCCCTCTCGTCGGCGTCGCACTCTTCCAACCATGATCACCCCACGTCGGTCGAATCCCTTACGTCGGCTCTTCCTCCAAACCCGTCAGCACCTCTTTTCGTCGTCTGGATAGGCACGACCGGTCGTGCCGGAGCGAAGCTCCGCGTTTCTGTCCCGACGAGACTTGATGAATTGAATCCACTTGCGCCAGGTGTCGATTAGTGATAGATAAAGGACGTTATCCAGCGCTAACGACGATCCGTCCCGAAGGAGGTGCTTCATGCCCGATTTGTCCATTTCCCAAGAAGTAAAATCCCTCGTCGACGCCGAGGTCGCCCGCGGCGGCTACTCCGACGCCGGCGCCCTGCTCCGCGACGTCCTGGTCCGCCGCCGCAACGACGCCGTCCGCGCCGAAACGGCCGCCCGCCTCCGCGAACTCCTCGACCTCGCCAAGCCCGAGCAGCGGGAAACGCTCTGCACGGCGATCCGCGATCGCCACCCCGGCTTGACGTTCACCGCCCATTTCGACGGATTCGACCTGTCCGGCGTCGCCGACGACCGGATGGAACCCCTCTGGGAGCGGGTCGACACGCTGGTCGAGTTGCAACTGTCGGAGCGCGATGTCGAAGAAGGGCGGGTTTACACCGTCGACGAGGCCTTCGCCGAAGTCGCCCGCCGCCTTGCCGCGCCGCGGTCGTGATGAAGGAATTCGCCGTCGAGGTTTCGGATAGGGCGGCCGGGCAAATCACCGAGGCGGTGCGGTGGCTGAGGGAACAGGCGCCGGAAGCGGCCGAGCGCTGGTCCGAAGGTTTGCGGACCGCCATCAGGGGATTGGCAAAATTGCCCGAGCGCTGGCCGGTCGCCGACGAAGGGGCGGGCGGCGACCCTCCTTTGCGACGCCGCGTCTATGGGAATTATCGCATCCTCTTTCGCGTACGGGGAGATGTCGTCGTGGTGCTGCACGTCCGTCATGGAAAGCGGCGGCCGCTCAATCAAACCGACGCCGACGACGGAGAAGAATCGTGACCGACGAATTGATCGTTTCCGCGCCGTCGACCGCGATCGTCCCGGCGAAGATCGAAGGTTCAGCCGGCGTGCCCCGGATCGTCGTCGACGCCGGGCCGGCGGCCGGCTTCGTCTGGGAGGAATTTTTCAGCGGCCAACTGCGCAACCGGAACACGCGGACGGCTTACCTGCGCGCCGTCCATCGCTTCTTCCGGTGGATCGAGCCGAAGGGGATTCCCCTTCCTCAGATCACGCCGGGGATCGTCGGCGACTATCTGGACGCCCATCCCGGCAGCGCGCCGACGAAGAAACAGCATCTTGCCGCTCTGCGGCGCTTGTTCGACCTGCTGGTCGTCCGCCACGTCGTCGTGCTCAACCCGGCGGCGTCCGTCCGGACCGAGCGCCATCAAGTGATCGAAGGAAAGACGCCGGACATCGCCGTCGCCGCCGCCAGGCTCTTGCTGAAGTCGATCGACGCGACCAACGTCGTCGGATTGCGGGATCGCGCCGTACTGGCGACCCTCGTCTACACGGCCGCTCGCGTCGGGGCCGTCGCCAAGCTGAAAATGGGCCACCTGATGCACGACGGGACGCAATACCTGTTTCGCTTCGACGAGAAGGGCGGAAAGTCGAGGGAAATCCCGGCCCGCCACGACCTGGAAGTCTACCTCTCGGAATACCGCGACGCCGCCGGCATCGCCGCCGATCCGAAGGAAAGCCCCCTCTTCCGATCCGCCGAACGGCGCACCAAGCGCCTCACCGCCGCCGCCATGTCCGCCACGGACATCGCCCGCATGCTGAAGCGCCGCCTGCGCGACGCCGGACTTTCCAACCGGATTTCCCCGCACTCCTTCCGCGTCACCACCATCACGAACCTGTTGGAACAGGGCGTCGCCCTCGAAGACGTGCAGTATCTTGCAGGCCATTCCGACCCACGGACGACCCGGCTTTACGACCGCCGCCATCGAAAAGTGACGCGGAACATCGTCGAGCGGATTGATATTTGACGGCCTTTTCGACGGTTAATGTTCCTGCAACTTACGGCGAAGCTTTAGCGGATGTGACGAACAAGCGATGCTCGTAGGCGAAGAAATACAAAAAAGAGGCGGCCAACGAAAACGTCGGCCGGTTCATGGCCTTGAAGCGATGTTGACAGGATGCGCCTCTCGTTCCATAATGAAGGCATCAGACGTATAAGCCTACGAAAAGGAACATGGACAACACCCACTCTCATCAGCTGGTCGACCTCGCCCGGCGGCTTGGCGTTCTCCGGGCGGGCGACCTCAAAGAGCACGGCATCCCGCGCGTCTACCTGACTCGGCTGGTCGACGACGGGGTTCTCGCGCGGTCGTCGCGGGGGGTGTACGTCCTCGCCGAGGCCGAGGTGACGGAGAACCACGGTCTTGCCGAAGCTTGCCGACGAGTTCCGCACGGGGTCGTGTGCCTCCTCTCGGCGCTGCGGTTCCACAGCCTCACGACGCAGTCGCCGTTCGAGGTTTGGCTGGCGATCGACCGGAAGGCGCGACTCCCGAAGGTGGAATACCCGCCGCTGCGTATCGTCCGGTTCTCCGGCCCCGATCTCGCGGCCGGGGTCGTGACCCACACCGTCGAGGGGGTGCCGGTCCGGGTGACGGACCCGGCTCGGACGGTCGCGGACTGTTTCGCCTACCGGAACACGGTCGGGACCGATGTGGCCCTTGAAGCCCTCCGGGACTGCCTGCGGCAGAAACTGGCGTCGCCGGACGACCTCTACCGCGCCGCCAAGGTCCGCCGGATGGCGAACGTGATGCGCCCATACTTGGAGGCCACGATCACGTGAGCAAGGAGAAACCAAAAAACATACCGGCGTCGGTACGTGCCCGCCTGACCGAGTTCGCCCGGAAGCGCGGGGAGGAGTTCCAACTCGTACTCACCCGCTACGCCATCGAGCGGTTCCTGTATCGGTTGAGCGTCTCCCATCACGGGGATGAGTTTGTTCTCAAGGGGGCGATGCTCTTTCAACTCTGGGCGGCCGAACCGCACCGGGCGACCAGGGATGTGGACCTCCTCGGGTCGGGGGACGGTTCGGTCGAGCGGCTGGCCGACGTGGTGCGGACCGTCTGTTCGGTCGCTGTTCCGGAAGACGGCCTCGACTTCGACCCGGCCACGGTGTCGGCCGACCGGATCAAAGAGGACCAGGAGTACGAGGGAGTGCGGGTCACGTGCGCGGTGCGCCTCGAAAAGGCTCGCGTCACGCTCCAGATCGACGTGGGGTTCGGGGACGCGGTCACGCCGCCCCCGGTCCGTGTGGACTACCCGACGATCCTCGACTTCCCGCCTCCGGTCCTCAAGGCCTACCCCATGGAAACGGTCGTGGCCGAGAAGTTCCAGGCGATGGTGGCCCTCGGCATGACCAACAGCCGGATGAAAGACTTCTTCGACCTCTGGGTTCTGTCCCGAGACTTCGCGTTCGACGGGGCGACGCTCGTGACGGCGATGGCCGCCACCTTCGGGCGTCGGCGGTCGGCGCCGCCGACGGAGCCGCCGCTCGCTCTGACCGGCGAGTTTGGGACGGATCCCACGAAGGTCAAACAGTGGGGCGCGTTCGTCCGGAAAGGGAAGTTCAAGGCCGATCCGGCGGAGTTGGCGGACGTGATTGCGTTCCTCGAAACCTACCTGATGCCGCCGGCACGGGCTGCTGCAACGGGGGAGACGTTTGCCGCGACATGGCCAGCCGGTGGGCCGTGGACCCACGCGGGCAAGTGACGAATGCAGAGTTCAGGAGGTCGACTCGACAATCGTCTCGCCGGCCCCCGGTGACGCGGAACATCGTCGAGCGAATCGATATCTGACGGGATTTCAGTATGGATCGGTTTGACATCGTCGTGAGCGCGAGACGCCACAGGCCAATCAGAGGCAAAGACACGCTTTACGGTGTCCAGACCGAGCCTTCGTTGACATCTCTGAGCGAAGAATTCTACAACTTCGCCGTCTCTCTTTGCGCCGAACTTAACAAACGTCACATCAGAATGTCCGAGGCTGAAGAGAAGGAAGTCAAAAATGCTAAGGGTGGTCCTGGCTGGTGGCTTGGATACGATCTAATGAAAGGGCCGAATCGCCATGACGGCGAGCTGGCTCCGGATGATCGTAGGAAGCTGGACCGCGACAGCCTATATATTTGTATCTCTATTGAACTTGACCATGCCGGAGTTGATTTTCGCAAACTCGTCGATCACAGCGTCGGCGATGTATGCAAAGCGGTGTCGGCCTGCGTCAACGCGGGATCAAAGAATAAGTTGAACGAAGTCGTTTACGGAGTAAATGAGTTCCAGCAGGAGAAAAAAAGCTATGATGGAAACCGATTGCGTGTTACACTTTTCGTTGTGGATGATAAGGAATACAGATCTCGTAGCCTATCCGGCGATCAATCCGACGAAAAGCTCGATACGGCCGTATCGGAGCTCGTCGACGCGCTGGAGACTGCTCGCCAGGAGATAAGAAATGTGATCGAGCGGATGAGAGCGGCGGTGGAGCCGAAGTTGATGGACGTTATTCAAACTGGACGTAGTTACACTTCGTATGAAAAGAATCAGGCGTTGATCGAGGTGATTAGAGATGCATCGGACACGCTCGGCATTCGGTTCGAGTGTCCAAACGAGGGGTGCGGACGACCATCAAAACTGAAAGTGTCAAAAAAGCCTAGGCTCGAATCCGGTGCATTCTATTTTTCTCATCCAATTTCGTGGGACGAACCAGGTAATTTTACTACGCACGGTGGCACACGAAGTATTCCACCCAATACCAAGATTATCGAAGCTGAGAATAGCTTCGTTCCGCCCGGGCTTGTGGGCCATCTACTCAAACATGTACGGAAGCGCCACCAAACGCGAGAAGACGATAAAAAGTTGTAATTGCTAGTGCTGTAGCGGCGGCGGATGCAGGCGAAACCGTCCAGCGCCTTCACCAGGAAATACCATAGCCATTCCTTTCATTTGGCGACCGGCGTCTTCATCGGGCTAACGGCCAATCTGTTTTGAGGCATAAGCAACGCCGCTCCCGTCTTCCACGCGCCCGCCCGTGTGTGACATCTAATCTTGTCCGTCGCCACTACATCTCCTCGGCTTTCGCGGCCACAAACCACGTTGGGCGTGCGTGTCGAGCGCGGCGTCGCCCCTTTCGGGACTTTCGACGCCGTCACCCCGTTTGAAAAAACTACCGAACGTTGCTTGACATCGCAAAAGCCTTTAGCCAAAATGGTGGTGCCCAGCAACTGGGTGGCAGTTTTTTCCAAAGGGAGAGATCGTGGAAGCTCGAAAGTGCCGACTCCTTCTCGCCCGGTATCTCTGGTGGACCATCGTCGGTCTGACCACCGCGACAATCTCGTTGGACACGTTTGGAGGCGTACACGCCATGTCGTCGCAAGGAATCGTCGCTCTCAAGGATCGCAAGGCTGCAATCCACTTGGCTGTTGTGGGTGCTGCCCATGCGAACGGCATTTCCATCGAACCGGTCGCGCCGCTTGCCGATCCCGCCGGCCGCGACGCATTGTCGGTCGCCACCATCGCCCCAGGCGTGGATCCGGCGGTGGTTGCGTACTTCGTATCGCGGTCGTCGAATCCTTTGGTTCTTGCGACCACTGACGCCTGCAGCGTGGTTGACATCGTCGCCGATGTCCGCCGCGCCATCGACAAACCGTTTCCCGTTCTGCTGACTCTCGACAAGCCTCGCAGCACGAAGGCGGCGATGCGATTCGTCCACGCCATCCGTGAGGCCGGCGTGGTGGATCAGGCGTTCAGCATGCCCGGCGAGATTCTTTGCTACGACGGCCGCGGATTTTCGTCGGTGCTGCATGGATGGACCAGCTCCGTTGCCGCCTCCAGGATCATCGCCGCCATGTACCAGGGAGGCACCGTTTGCGAAGCGGTCCGGGCGTTGCCGTCGACCATCCGCCGCGACGACGTCGGCAACGCTAAACGTTTGCAACTCGATGATCAGGAACTTGTTCGCCGACGAGTCGCTCGGGGCTTGCTCGCCGCGCTTGCTCTTCTCGCGGCCGGATTTCTCGAACGGGTCGGCCAGTTGCCGATCGACCGCTTGTGATGAGGGCGTGATTCGCCGGCGTCGTCTGCGTGGGGTGGAACGCACAACACCTCTCGTTACGCTAGCGGATCTTGTCCGTGTCGACAACGTCAGGCCAGGAAGAAGATACGTTTTGCCAGCGGCGGCATCGGACTTTCAAAGCGTCGGCCGCGATAGGGGCGGCGTCCGTCGATGGAGCCCATGTGCAGAATGCACGAGGATCTTTAGATCTACATTCGGGAAACGCTCTTCCAAAGAGCGTAGCCGGACTAGCGACACAAATGTACGAAGGGTTTGTTTACGCGTTCATGCATAGACGCATGCAGGAGGTCGCTTCTTTATGGGATTCTTAAACCGTTTCATGTGGGATGACGAACAGCTGGACAGCTATCCAAAGCGGTTCTATGAGTATGTTAATCGGCGGCCAAAGATGGTCACCACGTACATGCTCGGCATTCGGCAGCCGGTGGTCGACAACCACGTCTTGCAGAACCAATGGATCAAAGACCTGTGCGTCCCTCATCACGCCATCACGTTGATCTGGCCGCTCAATCACTCGATCTTCGGAAACGCGGACGATGTGCGCGACTGGGCAAGGGTCTTGGACACCCTCTCCAAGCGAATCGTTGATGTTGAAACGAATGGCTCGCATTGTCTCCTGCAATTCGTCCCCATCTACCCTGAATACTACGACACGGCAGCGGCCCGCGAAGCATATGGAGAACTCCAGGACAAAATCCGCGACGCTTCGTCCTGCAACGGCAAAATCGTTCTTCACGACCCGGTGCCGTTCGGACAGGACGAACAGACATCGGATGAACCGAAGGCACCGCTGCTTCACCTCGCCGGTATTTGCACGCCATACCTCATGATGAAGGCTAGGCTCGTACACTTCGACGACTACACGGTTCTGACAGAGTCAGGAGTGGAACCGGCCGCCGACATCTTCGACGTCGAATTTCTGCGAGTCCATCTCGAGAGCTCGTCTGTTGGCTGCCCGCCAAAAATGAGTAACATCGAACGCAATCAGTGGCGGCAGATTCACGACTACGATCACAACAATCTAGATCATCTACGTACCGTCGTTAGAGACGCGACCGACAAGGTTCCAGGCTACATTAAGGAAAAGAATTGAAACCTCGCGTCGTCGTCGTCGGTGGCGGAACGGCCGGTTCGCTGGCCGCCCTGTATCTCCAGCGGATGGGAATGCCGACGGTCCTCCTTGAAGGACGTCGGTCGTTACTGCAGGGAGCCAATCAAGTCGCGGCGGTCCTTCATGGAACCGGGTCCGAATACCCCTGCGATCCCGACCGCCGTACGGGAACGGATTGCATCGACGGGGCCTTGTTGTTTCGTCTTTTGTTCCCCGAGTCCATGTTCACGCCGCTTCTCGGCCCCGACCGGGCCGCCTCGTTTCTCCTGAGCGAACGGACGGCGGCGTCCGGCCGGCTTTCCTTGAACCAGTTCGTGGGCCACGCCGACGCGATGACGGCCCACTACGCCGGCGTCGTTGAACGGTTCGCCCAGTCCGCCGGCGTCGGCGCCGCCGCGGCCGAAGACCGTCTATTCGGGCCGGCGGCCGATTTCCTGCGGCCGTTGAAACCGAGGGATTGGTCGGACTGCGTCGGCGTCGCGGCCGGATACGACGCACGGTCCGCGACGTTCGGCTTGAACGCCGCCGCCTTCGCGTCTCTGGTCGGCGGCGCCCTCGACGACGCCGGCGTGGTCGTCCACTATGAAAAAGAAGCTGCAGCGATCGAGCGAGAAGGAGCCGGCTGGATCGTCCGGACGACGGACGGCGACGCCTTCGAGGCGGAACAAGTGGTGCTGGCGAGCTCCCACTTGAACTCCAAAATCGCCGCGACGCTCGGAGTGTCCCCGCCTCCCGCCCGGTGCCATGTCCATTTCAACTTGGCCACCTACGTTCGCTTTCCGCCCGGCGTCCCTGTTCCATTTCGCTTTACTCTGATCGGCGAAGACGGCGGGATGTTGTGCCCTCTGGAACCGTCGACGGCCGATGGTACGCTCGCCATTTTGTACAAGCCGTCCCGCCTCGGTTCGCAGATCGAGACTTCTCTCAACGATCCGGCGGCCGGCGTCTATCCGCCGGCCGAATGGGACCGTCCCGCCTCGACGGCCGAACTCTCCGCCCGCGGCGAAGAGGTTCTTCGGCGGCTCGCATCGATCTACCCGGTCTTGGAACATGCGAAGGTGGAACGGGTCTTGCCGCGGACCGTCGTCACCTACGACGGCGCGGTCCGCGAAATCCGCCGGGCGGACCGGTCGACGACCTACGCCCCCGGCGTCGTCGGCGTCACGGCGACCAAGTTCACGAATGCCGCGACCAGCGCCATCGAAACGACCGCCGCGGTTCAAAACCACTGGATCGCCAAAGGGCGGATCGACGAGCGCGAACGGCTGCTGCCGCGTGGATTGGACTTCGGCCGTCTTCCGCAACTGTTCAGTTTGCGGGACGCGCCGATCGATTCCGCTCGCGCCGAAGCGTTCGCGCGTGAAACTGGCTTGCCGCCGCCGCGTCCAGTCGAACCGTCCATCCCGGAGCGAGCGGACGCCTGATGACGCCGCGACGAACCACGAGCCGAATCTGGGCGTTCCTTCGCGATCTCGGCCCCGGACTCGTCTTGGTGCTGACCTGGCTCGGGCCGGGCGACGTCATCGAGACGTCCGTCGCCGGGGGGACATACGGGTATTCGCTCGTCTGGGCGTTGGCCGTGTCTATCGCGGCCCGGTTCGTCCTCGCCCAGATCATCGCCAAGTACCATCTGGGCAATCGATGGGCCGCCGACGGGGAAAGCGTCGTCGACGGCCTTCATCGCCTGAGTCGGTTCTTTCCGTTCGTCCTCGGCGGCGCCACTTTCGTTCTGATGCACTGCTACTGCGCCTACATGATCGTCGGTCTGGCCGAAATCAGCCGTCTTCTGTTCGGCGGCGGCCCCGCCTGGCTGTGGGCGTTCGCGTGGGCGGCGCCGGCCGCTTGGATCGCCGTCTGCGTTTCGTTCAAAACCTTGAAACTCGTCTTCGAGGCGTTCGCCGTCGTGCTGGCGGCTTCGATCGTCGGGATCGCCTTGTCGCTCGGTCCCGACGTTCCCGCCCTCGTCTTCGGCTTGGCGGGGCTGCAAGCGGCCCCCGAGCGGGCCGGCGCCGCGTTTCAGAAGGGGTTGATCGTCGCTTCGATGATCGGCTCCGTCGCCGGATCGCTGCTGAACTTGGTCTATCCGTACACGATGGCGGCCAACGGATGGACGGGGCCGTCCTTTCGACGGCGGCAGTCGATCGATCTAGCGGTCTCGGTCGGGTTCATGTTCCTTCTAAACCTGGCCGTCTGGATCGTGGGCGCGGAACTTTTGTTCGGCTCCGACATCGTCGTCCGCACGTTCTCGGATTTGGCGGCGGCGGTCGAAAACCGCTTGGGCGTCGTCGCCGGGCGGGTGTTTCTCGTGGGAATGCTGGCGACGGTCTTCGATTCGCTGATCGGTTTCGCGCTGTGGCTCGCCATGCTCGCCACCCACTGCCTCGCCGTTGTTCGCGGACAGTCCAGGGCGGACGAACACCTGTCCCACCGCCGCACCAGGACGGTCTTCGTTCTCTGGGCGATTGCGTCCGCGACGGTGTGGACGCTGCCAGGGATGCCGGGCGACTTCGTGTCGTTGACCCTCCTCGTCAACGCCCTCGCCGTCTTTCTGCTGCCGGCCGTGTCGCTGGGCTTGTGGGCCATCACCTCGCGGCCGTCGCTCATGTTTCCCGGCTGGACGAATACGTGGTGGGAACACCTCGCGATGTTCGTCCTGACGGCGTTGTCCGTGTGGGGCGCGGTCAATTCGTTCCGCGGCGTCGTCGGATTCTTGACGTGACGCCGGTCGCATCGCGGCCGCGACGCTGTAAAGAAATCAAAAAGTGTCACGGACAAAATACGTTGCACGGTTCAAAAAACGAAGAAGGCCGGCTTCGACGATGACGGCGTTCGATGAACGGCCTGCGGCGGTCAACGGAATGGATCTTGCCGTGTTACACTGCGGATGCGTCGCCCGGCGCCGCCGTCCAGTTGAACAGCGCTTCGTTCGGTTTCAGGTCGGCCACGGCTTTCCGGCCGTCGGCGTCGAGCGACGTTTTCGCATATCCGTATCGCGGGTGTCGCGGACAGCAGGACAGCCCGCTTCGTACGGCGAGATCGCGGAAGAAGCGATTGTGGTACTGCGTTTTCGGGTGGACGTCGATCGCTCCGAACTTCTCATCGAAAGAGATGTTCTGATCATTCCTTAGATGCACCATCTCATGGAGCAGCGTTTCCAGAACGACGGCGACCCCCCGTTGGAGCAGGTGGACGTTGATCGCGATCAGGCCGACGCGCCTGCCCTGCTTTTCATGGCGCCATCCGCCGGCGCAGAAATAGCCGCGAGCGTTCCAGGGCATATGGTGCTCGACGGTCAGCGCCAGCGACGGAGCGAGCGACCCCCCGAAGAACCGTTCGTTGAAGAAGTCGTAGGCCCGCGCCAGTTCGCCGGCCAGGTCGGCCGCCGGGAACCGGCTCGGCTCGACCGGGGGCCTCGCGTCTTCGTCGACGGCGACCCTCCTGATCTCCTGCAGCTTCGTCCAAAAGGCCGCCCAGACCCTCCCGCCGTCCTGCGTCGTCCATTGCTTGTATCGTCGGTTGGCCGTCTTCGGCGATACGCCCAGGTCGGCCGGCAGGTCGTTCCAGTCGAAGGCGCGGTAGCGTCCGGACAAAGCCGCGAAGTGCCGGAAGATCATGGCCTGGGCGAGCGCCCGGTCGTCGGCGACGCGGGGGCGTCCGGCACCGGTCTGCCGTGGCAGGATCGGGCGGAGGACGGCCCATTCGTCGTCCGTCAAAACCCAAGGACCGGCGGTTTGTTTCACTGCTTCCCCAATAATGGCAAAAAGTATTAATGTGATCGTACTTTTTTCTATTATTCAGCGATCACGCTTTTTAGCAACCCCCGAAGGTAGTCCGACACCTTTCCTTCAAAGGCCTCCAGGGCGGCGGCGTCGTGGTTCGCCGGTCGCGTCAGCCGGGGCGGGGCCTCCCCGCCCCCGGAGGCGGCTAGGGCCGCCTGGAGGGCCTTCCAGAGGGTGCGCGTCATGAGGCTGTAGTTGAGCGGCGCCCCGATCCGCGCCGACAACTCGTGGCAGAGCGCCTCCGCCGTCCGGATTTCCGCCGGCGTCGCCAGCACCGTCTTCTTGCGGAACGTCCGCCCCGCCGTCTTCGGAGGCGACGCGGCCGCCTCGGGCGGGGGCGTCCACGGCTTCGCCACGTCGGCCGACAGCCGCGACAACCGTTCCTCGACGGGATTGGGCGGCGGTCCGAAGGGATCCCTTTTCATCGATCCTCCGTCCCCGTCGTCCGTCGGCGGAGGCGGTCCTCGAACTCCGCCGCCAGCCGCCGGTACTGCGCCGCCACCTTGTGGTCCGGCGCCGCGTCGAGCACCGTCCGGCCCAACTTCTGCGCCTCCAGCACGACGACCGACCGGTCGATCTTCGCCTCGAACATGCCGCCGTGCGGCGGGAACCCCGCCTCCAACTGGCGGAGGAGTTCGGCCCCCACCCGCGTCCGCTTGTCCACGCGCGACATGACCACGCCCAGCAGCTCAAGCGCTGGGTTGCCGTAGCGGCGGGCCGCCTGCACGTCAGCGAGGGCTTCCTGCATTCCGCGCACGGCGAGCGTTTCGGGCATTCCCGCGATCACGAACCAGCGGGCCGCCTTGTAAGCGGCCGTCATCGGCGTGTTGGAATTGGGGGCGGTGTCGAGGAGGATGTAGTCGTAGCGGTCGGAAAGCTGTCGCAGCGGCGCCAGCAGCGAATCGCGGCCGTCGGCGAAGCGGCTCTGCTCGCGCACCGCCGCGTCCAGGTCGTCGAGGTTCCGCCGCGCGCAGACGAGGTGGATGTTTTCCGGAAGGACGACGCCATCCTCGGGCGAATGCCGCAGGATCGCGTCGTCGACGCTCTCCACGCCCAGCATGACCTCGAAGGAGCCGACGAACACCGGCGGCACCCCCAGGGCGTTGGTCGCCCCGGCGTTGGCGTCCAAGTCCCAGATCAGCACGCGGCGCCCGACCTCGGCCAGCGCTGCCGCAAGGTTCACCGTCGTCGTGGTTTTGCCGACGCCGCCCTTCTGGTTCCCGATCGCGACGACCTGCGCCTTCCGCCCTTCCGCCATGCCACCCCTTTTCGTTTTCGTCCGCCGCAGGGCGGACCACCCGACCTCCCTACCACGCCGCGAAGCCGTTGTCACGCCGAATGACGTTTGTCCGAGACACTCGGTTCGTAAGTGCTTTTCAGAATAGCGATTGCGATTTTTCTTAGTCCGACGTCGACCCGACAAAAGCACCGAAAAGAGCGGCCAGAAGACTACCGGGTGTTTGGGCAGGAAACTACCGGGTGTTTGGGCAGGACTACCGGGTGTTTGGGCAGGAACTACCGGGTGTTTGGGCAGGGACTACCGGGTGTTTGGGCAGGAAACTACCGGGTGTTTGGGCAGGAAATGTTCCGTAAGTCATTGATTTGAAAGGAGAAACGGCGCTTATAATAAGAATCATATATGAAATAATAACAACAACACGCCGGAGCGGCGTGTCTCGGACTGTGTTGTTGCTTTCCTATTTTGACACGGGTAGAACAGGATGATGAACGCCGCCCTGCCGACCTCACCCGTCCAGACCGTTCCGCCGGAGAAGGAACTCGGCTGCGACGAACTCAACCTCGCCGAATGGCCGATCTTCTCGTTCGTCCACCGCAAGGACGATGTCGCGCCGTTTCGTTTCGCCACCGGGCCGTTGATCTATCGGCGGGCCGACATCGTCGGCGGAAAGACCGTGGAGCGGGTCTTGACGGTGTACGCGCCGGAGGCGATCGGCTACCCGACCGCTTTCGACAGCGACGTGCTGTTGGGCCTCGTCACGCTCAGCGCCCGCGACAAGTTCGCCGCCCGGACGTTGTCCTTCACCCGCTACCGGCTCGTCGAACTGATGGATTGGGACCACTCCGCCGGCACCTACCAGCGCATCACGGAATCGTTGCGCCGGTGGAAGGCGGTCACGTTCGACCTGCGGAACGCCTGGTACGAAGCGAAAACGGGCCGTTGGCTGAATCGCATTCAAAACTTCAGCGTCCTCGACAACGTCGACGTGTTCGAGCGGCGGGACGCCGACGGCGTGGTCGCGCCGGAAACGGAAACCGGCCGGCTGCCGCCGGCGGTCATCCATTGGAACGAAAGCGTCTTCCAGAACTTCAAGGCGCAGTGGACGAAATCGATCGATCTCAGCCTGTATTTATCCCTTCGATCGCCGATCGCCCGACGCATGTTCCGAGTGTTGGATAAACGGTTCAATCGCGGGAAGAATCCGTTTTGGGCATTCCCCTTGCAGGCGTTCGCCTTCGAGATCGTCGGCCTTTCGCGTTCCTACGGCGATGCGGGGCAGATCAAGCGCAAGCTGGAAGGACCGATTCGGGAACTCGTCGAAAAGGGCGTCTTGGCTCCGATGCAGCCGAAGGAGCGGTTCGTCCGGCTTAGAACCGGCGAATGGAAAATCCGGTTCAACATGGCCGGCTGCCTGCCGCTGTTTCCCGCCGACAACGTCGCCGACCCGACGCCGAACCCGCTGGTGACGCAACTCGTCGAACGAGGGGTCGGCCTCAAGATCGCGTGCGAACTGGCGGCCGCCCATCCGGCGGAACAGATCGAACAGGCGGTCGCCGTCTTCGACTGGCTGAAGGAAGGGAAGGACCGACGGATCGGCCGTAACCCTGCCGGCTACCTGCGGAAGTCGATCGAAGACGGCTACGGCGTGCCGGAAGGATACGTCTCGCCTCAGGAGAGGAAAGAGCTTGAAGCGAAGCGGGACCGGCAGCAGGCCGCCGCGAAGGCGGCCGCCGACGCCGACGCAAAAGCGCGGAAGGAAAAGGACGAGCACGACCAACGGGTGAGAACCTACCTGCACGGTCTTTCCGAAGAGGCCCGCGGCCGCCTGCAGGCCGAAGTGGATCGCCGCTGCGCCGCAAAGCATCCGGGTCTTGCTAGACGCGGCGAGTCGCTCGCGGCGTTGGTCAGGGTGGCGGAGGAGCGGGCCTACGTCGAGGAGCTCCTGGCCGCGGAAGGCGACGCCCTGGCCGGATCGGACACGATTTAGAAACGTCGTTCCTTTAGGCCGCCTGCGATTCCATCGGCGCGGCGTTCATTCGCCCTTCGACGACCGCCAGGGCGGCCAGTAGGGCCTCGCGGATTTCCGCGTCGCCGCCCCGCCGCAGGGCGACCGTCACCTTGCCGGCCGGCGCCTTGACGCGGAACGTTTCCTCGACCGGTCCTTTGGCCGGGGCCTTGGCGACCTTTGCGGCTTTCGGTTCTTCTTTCGGCTTCCGGGCGGCGCGCTCCCGTCGGACGACGGCCTGCACCTCCTCCGTCGTCATGCCGGTGTCGACCTTCGCCGCCAACTCCTCTTGGACGACCGGGTCTTCGACGCGGGCGATCTCCTGCGCGGCGCGGACCGGCAGCTCGCCGGCGTCGACCTTGTGCTGGAGCTTTTCCGGCAGTTGCAGCAGCGACAGGTCTCGCGTCACCGTCGACGCCGCCACCTTCAGCATCCCGGCCAGGTCGGCGGCCGAGCAGCCCGTGACGTCCATGTAGCGCCGGAACGCGGCCGCCCGTTCGATCGGCTTCAGGTCGTCGCGGCAGACGTTTTCGGCAAGCTGGTCTTCGAGAAGCTCCGCCTCCGACAACGCCCCTTCCACGAACATGCAGGGGATCGTCTGGAGGCCGGCCATGACGGAGGCGCGGTAGCGGCGTTCGCCGCAGACGACGACGTGCTTGCCGAGCTCGCTGTTCCAGCGGACGCGGATCGGCTGCAAGAGGCCGCGGGCCTTGATGCTCGCCGCGAGCCGCTCCAGGGCTTCCGGATCGAACTCCTTGCGCGGCTGGTCCGGGTCGGGGACGATCCGCCCGATCTCCATGTCGCCCGCCTGACGGTTTCGGCTGTATCCATCGCGCGGATCCATGCGCCCCTCCACGGCCGGCGTCGCCGGACCGGTAATGGTCTTCGTTTCCGGCGCCTCGGGCCGGATGCCCAGCGACGCCTGCATGTTGCCCAACAGCTTCGACACTCGGTTGCTCATGTCAGGCCGCCTCGCCGCTTCGTTCGTCGACAACGTCGATCCCCTTCGCTCCGTCGCCCGCCGCCTCGGTCCGCGCGAGCCGCTCCAGCACTTCGACGGCCAGCGCGTCCATGACCTTCGCCGCCAGGCTTTTCGGCTTGTAGAAGCCGACCGGCTTGCGGGCGGAGACGGCTTCCTTGAAATGCGTCGCCACCGGCATGACGGTGTTCAGAACGGCGTCGCCGTAGGTCGACCGCAGCAGTTGTTCGTAGGCGCGGTGGATGCCAAGGGTCTTCTGGTACAGCGTGATCAGATAGCCCAGCAGCCGCAGCCGCGGATTGTGCGTCGTCCGGACCGCCGCGATCGCCTTCTGGACCGGCACGAGGCCCTGGGCGCCGTAATCCTCCGGCTGCAACGGGACGAACACGAAATCCGACGCGGTCAAGGCGGCGCTGGAGCAGAACTGAAGGTTCGGGGGGCAGTCGATGAGGCACACGTCGAAGGTCGGCCGCGCCTCGTCGAGGAAATCCCTTAGCAGCCCCAGGTTGTCGCCGACTTGGTAGGTCGGGACGTTGTACCGGCTGAGGTGGTCGCTGCCCGGAACGATGGCGATCCGCTCGAACGGCGTCGGCCGGACGACGTCGCAGGGCCGCGGGTCGAGCCGGTCGTTGAAGACCGCCGCGATGGTCTCGCGTTCGGCCAGCGCCTCCAGCCCTTCGGGGCCGAAGAAGCCTTGGGTCAACGACCCCTGCGGATCGGCGTCGCACAGGAGGACGCGGCGGCCGGCTTTCGCCAGCGCGCCCGCCAGATGCTGGCAGGTGGACGTCTTTCCGACGCCCCCCTTCCGGTTCAACAGCGTCAACACGACGGACATGGCGGCGACCTCGCTTTCCATTCGGTTCATCGACTGGAAAACCGGTCGTGATGAGGGAAAGTGTCACGGACAAAATGGAAGCGCCGAAGCCGTCGTCGCGGAGAATGCTCCCGATTTTCCGTCGTGAAAACCGGCGGCCGCATCGGTTCGCGCGGAGACGTGAATCGAGCCAGTCGGCCGATCGTCCTTGCCCAAGGCCGGAGAACGTGGTAGCATCTAATTGAATGTTAATAAGGTGCGATAGAGGCGAGGCGATGTTGAATATCGAGAGCGGGATCGATTCGTTGACCAACTTCAAGCGACAGACGGCGCAGTATCTGGAACAACTGCACGAGACCGGAGAGCCGATGGTGCTGACGGTCAACGGGAAGGCGCAGGTCGTGG
>JBOFFD010000169.1:0-3219 GCA_051648425.1 Planctomycetia bacterium | reverse complement strand
CGATCGCCGACGGGACGCCGATCTCGGACTCTTGACGTGCCGGCCGCGGCGCGCCGGGGGACGGTCCGGGGCGCTCGGCCGAACGAGGACACCGTCTCCAGACCTTCGAGTTGAACCGGCCCATGGAAACCCTCCGCGGGATCGCCGTCTTCCCAGGCGTGGCCATCGGCCCCGCGCTGGTGATCGACCACCGCGGTCAAACGGTCCACCGGCAGCACGTCCCGCCGGGCGAGACCGTCGCCGAAGTCGCCCGATTCGACCTGTCCCTCGTCAAGTTGTCGGCCCGCCTGGAAGAACACGCCGCCAAAATCCGTGAAAAACTCGGCCCCGAAGTCGCCATGATCTTCGAGGCCCACCGCCGCATGATCACCGACGCCCACCTCCGCCGGCTGGTGGTGGCGCTCATCGAAAAACAGCATTGGTCGGCCGAGCACGCCGTCCACGACGTCTTGCGGCAGTACGCCGACCTCTTGCGCGGCGAAAACTCATTTCTGGCCGACCGCGTCGTCGACGTCGCCGACGTCGAACGGCAAATCCTCGGCTGCCTCACCGGCGACCAAAAACGGTACGACGACGGCCTCGACCACGAGGTCGTCGTGCTGGCCAACAACCTCACCCCCAGCGAAACCGCCGGCTTCGACCCGAAGCTGGTGCGCGGCCTCGCCACCGAGACCGGCGGCCGGACCAGCCACACAGCCATCGTCGCCGGCGCCATGGAAATTCCGGCGGTCGTCGGCCTCGGTCGGCAACTCACCGAACTCGCCGCCGGCCGCACCGTGGTCGTCGACGGCCACCGCGGCGTCGTCATCATCGACCCCGACGAACCGACCCTGCAGAAGTACCGCGCCAGCGCCCTCGTCATGCGCCGGCAGGAAGAATCCCTCGACCAGCTTCGCGACCTGCCCGCCGAAACCCTCGACGGCTGCCGCATCGAACTCATGGGCAACATCGAGTTTCCCCACGAGGCCCAGCACTGCATCCGCCGTGGCGCGGACGGCGTCGGCCTGTACCGCACCGAGTTCCTCTACCTAAACCGGGCCGAACCCCCCACCGAAGAAGAACACTACCAGGCGTATGCCGAAGTGCTGAAAGGGCTGGGGGGCGACAAGCCGGTCGTCTTCCGCACCATGGACCTCGGCGCCGACAAGCTGCATCCGACCGACGGCGACCGCGAAAGCAATCCGTTCCTCGGTCTGCGCAGCATCCGTCTGTCGCTGCGGAACCTCACCGTCTTCAAGACGCAGCTCCGGGCGCTCTTGCGGGCGTCGGTGCTGGGCGACGTCCGCATCATGTTTCCGCTGGTCAGCACGGTGATGGAAATCCGCCGTTGCAAGCTCGTCCTCAACGACGTCATGGAGGACATGGAGGAGGAAGGAATCCCGTTCCGCCGCGACGTGCAGGTCGGCATGATGGTCGAAGTGCCGTCGGCGGCGCTGCTGGCGGGCGACTTCGCCGAGCACGTCGATTTTTTTTCGATTGGCACCAACGACCTGATCCAGTACACCTTAGCGGTCGACCGAACGAACGAAACGGTCGCGTCGCTGTATAACGCTTCCGATCCGGCGGTGATCAAGCTGGTCCGCATGGTGGTGAGGGCGGCCGTCAAGCACGGCATCCACGTCCACATCTGCGGCGAGATGTGCGGCGACCCGATCTACACCATGCTGCTGGTCGGCATGGGGCTGCGACACCTCAGCGTGACGCCGCACAACATTCCGGAACTGAAACGGCTCGTCCGCAGCATGACTTTGCGGGAGGCGGAGAAAGTGGTGCACCGGGTGCTGCGACTGAACACCGCCGCCGAAATCACCAACTCGCTGCGCGCCAGCACGCGGCGGCTGGCGCCGGAGTTGATCGATGACCTGGGCTGAGGCGCCGTCGAACCGACCGCCCGCCCTCCAAAACACGGACGGGGGCCTTCGCCCCGTCGACGGCGCGGCGCCCGCCCGCGCCGCCTCCGACGGGGCGACCTTCCCCGCCGGCCCGAACGAACCCGGCGGCGTCGACCTTGCGGTCGCGCCGGTGGAATTCGTCGCACGAACCACGGACGCGGCGCGACCGCCCTTGGGCCAGGCCCAAGGCGCGGTGGAGCCGAACCTGGAGTCGCCGTCGAACGAACCGTCGTCGGCCGTCGCGGAAGCGACGCAGCCGACGGCGAATGCCGACGGACGAGAATCCTTGATGGAATCCTTGACCTTGTCCCACAAGGTGCGCATTCGCTTTCACAAGTTCGGTCCGCTGCGCTTCATCGGTCACAACGACCTGGTGAAGTGTTGGGACCGCATGGTCCGCAGGACGTCGCTGCCGGTGCGTTTCAGCGAAGGCTTTACGCCCCGCCCCCGGCTGCACCACCCCCTCGCCTTGGCGCTGGGGGTGGAAGGACGCGAGGAAATCGTCGAATTGGAGATGACCGAAGCGGTCGATCCGGCCGAAGTCGCGCGACGCTTGACGGCGGCCGCCCCCACGGGGCTGGCGATCCGCTCGGCGTCGGCCGTCGGCCGCGATCGAACCGCGACGGCGTCGGCCGCCGACTATCTGGTCCGTCTGCCGAACGGCGTCGACGCCGATCTCGTGCGGACGGCGGTCGCCGCGGCCCTCGCGGCCGCGTCGCTGCCGTTCACGCGACGGCGGCCCGGCAAACCCGACCGCGTCGTCGACGCGCGCCCGCTTCTGCGGACGCTGACGACGACGCAGGCCCCCGGCCTTCCGCCGGAGGTCCACTGTCGGGCCGTCGTCACTCCCGAGGGGTCGCTCCGTCCCGACGAAATCCTTTCGCTGCTGCAACTGGAACCGGCTCTGGCCCGGTCCGCGGAGATCGTCCGCACCAGGGTGGAGTCGGCCGACGAGTGAACGAAGGCGCGCCTTGCAACCTCTGTTGCTTAGGTGCACCGCATGAAGAAAGAAATGTTGATCAACGTCCTCCAACCGGAGGAGACCCGGGTCGCCATCC
The DNA here is from genome assembly GCA_051648425.1 of Planctomycetia bacterium. Taxonomy (GTDB): domain Bacteria; phylum Planctomycetota; class Planctomycetia; order Kolteriales; family Kolteriaceae; genus JBOFFD01. The sequence continues at coordinate 269 of JBOFFD010000169.1, read as the reverse complement.
TTGAAGACGGCGTCTTGGAAGAGCTTTACGTCGAACGCATCTCGAACGAGGGATACGTCGGCAACATCTACAAAGGCAAGATCGTCAACATCGAGCCGAGCATCCAGGCGGTGTTCGTCGATTTCGGCGTCGGCCGCAACGGCTTCCTCCATATCTCCGACGTCGAGCCGCACTACTTCGAGAGCGCCGACCTCGACCTGTTCCCCAAGGAACTCGACTTCAAGCCGTCGTCCGTTTCCATCGAAGAGGAACCGGCCGACCTGCGCCGC
>JBOFFD010000168.1:0-12172 GCA_051648425.1 Planctomycetia bacterium | reverse complement strand
TGATCTGCCGCTACCGGTACCGGGCGCCGCTCGCGCCGCCGCTGGCCCGCCGGTGGGATCTGGCGCATCCTGATCCGTCGGCGCCGCCGCCCGGAAAAGCCCCGACCGTCGATGATTTTTTGGAACTTTTCGACGAGTGGTCCGGCCGGTGTGAATATCTATTGGTGGAAGGCGTCGGCGGGTTGTTGTGCCCCTTGACCGAAACCGCGACGGTGGCCGACCTGGCGACGGCCTGGCGCCGACCGGTGGTGGTCGTCGCGCGGCGTGGTCTGGGAACGATCAACCACACCCTGCTGACGATGGAAGCGGCCCAGCGGCGTAACCTCGACGTGCGGGCGGTGGTGGTGAACAGCGACCGGCCGTTCGATCCGTCAGCCGACCTTTCGGCCGCCGGCAACGCCGACGAACTGCGCCGCCGACTTTCCGTTCCCGTCGTCGGGCCGCTGCCGCATCAGCCCGCCTGGAACGACGGCTCGCCGTTTCCTAAAGATTGCCTGGTGGCGACGTGGTTCGGACCGGCGGCGCCGGTCGCCGCGGTCGACGGGCCGATTCCCTAGAAGGTTTTGCGCCGGAGATTGACCGACGATGTCCAACCCATTTTCGAGCGATTCCGGCGTCCACCCGGCCGAGCCGCCGGTCAACGAGCCGCCCGTCGCATCTCCGGTCCCGCCGGTCGGCGGCGAGCCGGCGGTCAACGAACCTCCCGTCCCGACCCGCGTCCACGCCGAAGAAGTCGTCGCTTCGTCCGACGCCCCACCCGTGCCGGCGTCGCCTTTGCCGGAAGCGGCGTCCGCACCGTCGCACGAGGACGACGAACATCACGTGCTGGGCGAACCGGCCGAGCACGACGATCCGCTGCCTGACGCCGGCCCGTCGGTCGACGTCTCGAACGCGTCGGACAGCTTCGTCGTCGACGCCTCCCCCTCGGTCTTCGACGATCCCGAAGCCGATTCCGATTCGGTCGTCGCCGATGGTTCCGTGATCGGCTTCACGCCGTTGGAAGCGTCGGTCGCCGACGTTGATCCCGGGCCGAACCCGCTGTTGGCCTCGGCGACCGACTGGGCGGCCGTCGCGTCGAACCCGCCCTCCAGCGCGGAAATCGCCACGGTTTCGGAAGTCTCGGCCCCGTCCAGCGCCGTCGGCCTTAGCGGCACCTCGCTTGTCGGCTTCGGCTCCGATTCCCCCTTCGTCGCCGCATCGACGGCCGCTCCCGCGCCGGGCGCCGCTCCTCATACCTCAACCGCCGCTTACTCCGCCGCGCCGCCCGCCCAGAATATGACCAGCACGTTGCTCTACACCTGGGCCAGCGTCGCCACGATCATCGCTCTGTGGTTGTGGATCAACCGCACGCCGCAGCCCGGCCACACCGAATCACTGCCCGACGACGGCGTGAAGGTCGGCAACGCCATCATTTCACCGCTTGAATCGCTGTCGGAACGCCAGATTCTGCGCCTCGGCGAAACCCGCCGCTTCGGCAACCTGGAAGTGACCGCCGTCAAGATCGAGAACCGCCCCATCGAAATCCGGCCCGACGGCGACGTCACCACCCCGGTTCTGGTCATGACCCTTTCCCTGCGCAATGTTTCCGAGACGCAGACCTTCCACCCCACCGACCCGGTCTTCTTCTACTACCACGAGCCGCCGAAAAAGCTGAACGGCTTCAAGATGTTCCCGCAGGGCTACACCTATTCCTACCTGCACTCGGTCGATAACGTCCGCAAGGTGACGCTGCCCTACGACCTCTTCTACGGCAACGGCATGCACTTCGACGAACAGGCGTTCAAGTCGATCGGCCCCGGCGAAACGCTGGAAACCGTGGTCGTTTCCGAGGAAGACGCCGCCGGCAAACTCGCCCCCGAAATGATTTGGCGCGTCAAGCTGCGGAAGGGGAAGACCTCGGCCGGCAAGGGCGTCGCCACTGTCGTCGGCGTGCAGTTCCGCAAGGACCAAGTCAAGAAGGCGTAACGACGCCGCCCGTCTTCCGCCGCGAGTTTCGGCGCTCCGCGAAAAATCTTTCTTCCGCTGAAACCGTTCCCTGCCTTCGCGGGTACCGTCCATCGAAGGGGCGCGGTTTCGAAAGAATCCGCGCCCCTTGCTTCGCCCACTTTTTCCCGGATATCCAACATCGTGGACTGCACCGAAGCGTCGCTCGCGCGACGACCGCTTCCGTTCGTGCTTGCTCGGGCTGCAAAACACTATCGAAGCTGCCGCCTCTGCGAGCACCGCTGCGCCGTCGATCGGTCGGCCGGCGAGCTGGGGCGTTGCCGCGCCGACGCTGTCGCCCGCGTCTTCCGCCATCGGGTGGAGTACGGCGACGAAACCGAACTGACGCCGTCGCACGTCTTTTATCTTTCCGGCTGCGACCTGCGCTGCGTCTACTGCATCGCCGAAGAGAACGCTTTCGACCCAACCCGCGGCGTCGTTTTGGACGGCGCCTTTCTGCGGCAAGCCGTCGCCGACGGCCGCGCCCGCGGCGCCCGAAACCTTCAATGGCTGGGCGGCGAAGCGACCATCCACCTGCCCGCGATCTTAAGCGCGATGGCCGAATGCGACGACCTGCCGCCGATCGTCTGGAAATCGAATTTTCACATGACGCCTGAAGTCTTCGATCTGTTGGACGGCGTCGTCGACCTGTTTCTCGCCGACTTCAAATTCGGCGACGACCGCTGCGCCCAAGCGCTGGGCGGCGGCGACGACTACATCGAGATCGTCACGCGCAATCTTAAACACGCGGCGCGGCTTCGAGCCGACGGCGTCGATCTTATCGTCCGCCACCTGGTTCTACCCAACCACGTCGACTGCTGCGCCCGCCGCATCATCGACTGGACGGCCGATCATCTTCCCGACGTGAAATTCAGTCTTCGCGGCGGCTATCTGCCGGCGTGGCGCGCCGCCCGGACGCCGGGCCTCGACCGCCCGCTGGCGCCGCCGGAATACAACGCCGCCCTGCGTCTGGCCGAACGGGCCGGTCTGAATCTGGTTTTCTGAACGAAAGCGAGAGGTGAGATGAAGGTACGGACGAATCCCGGGCTGGACACCGCCTGCTGCGACGTCTTCATCGCGCCTGACGGCCGCATCCGCGTCTTCGGCCTGTCCGACGACGTGTTGGAGGTGCTGTGCCGACTCGCGCCGAACGACGAGCAACTGGCCGCCCGCCGTCGTCGATCCCCGGCCGCCGAACCGACGGGTTCCGTCGATGAAAAGGACGCCCCGTGAGCGAACTGAATCCTAAGCCGACCAAGTCGACCGGAGCCGTCAAACCGCCGGCGGGGGGGAAGTCGCGCGCCGTCGTCGACGAACTCGACGTGTTGATCCGCGCCCGCTACGCCGTCGTTTCCGTGCAGACTTCGGAAGAGGAGCGGGTCGAACAGCGGCTGTTGCAGATCGCCCGGCAGCGCAACAAACAGTTGTACGCCTGGAGCTGTACGCAGGGATTGGTACGCTGCGGCGCGGAGCCGACCGGCGGGGGCAAGACCGGCTCGACCAAAACGACCGACCCGATCGCCGCGTTCGACGCCGTCTTAGGGGAACTCGAACCGGCGATCTATTTGTTCAAGGATCTGAACCGTTTCCTGCAACTGCCGCCCGACGGTCCGCCGTGCAACATCGCCATCGTCCGCCGGCTGCGCGAGGTGTCGCAGCAGTTGCGCAATTCGTTCAAAACAGTGGTGATGGTGGCGCCGCAGGTCCGACTGCCGCCGGAATTGCAAAAAGACGTGACGGTGTTGGAATTCGAGCTGCCGCGCGGACCGGAGATCGGCCGGTTGCTCGACGCCATCATCGATGACGTGAAATCGAATCCGAAGGTGAAGATCGACCTCGACGACGACGGCCGTGAACGATTGATCCGCGCCGCCCAGGGTCTGACGCTGCGGGAGGTCGAAAACGTCTTCGCCAAGACGCTGGTGTTGGACGGGCGGCTCGACGGCTCCGACGTCGGCGTGGTGTTCAGCGAGAAACAGCAAATCATTAAGAAGGACGGCCTGCTGGAGTATTACGAGCCCGACGCGGATCTTACCCAGGTCGCCGGCCTCGACGTACTGAAGGAATGGTTGACCAAGCGAAAGGACGCCTTCAGCGACCGCGCCGCCGCGTTCGGCCTGCCGCCGCCGAAAGGCGTGCTGCTGCTCGGCGTCCAGGGCTGCGGCAAAAGCCTCTGCGCGAAAGCGGTGGCCCAGTATTGGCGGCTGCCGTTGTTGCGGTTCGACGTCGGTCGGCTGTTCGGCAGCTTGTTGGGGTCGAGCGAGGAAAACGTTCGCCGGGCGATTAAGACGGCGGAAAGCGTGGCGCCGTGCGTCTTATGGACCGACGAAATCGACAAAGCGTTCGGCGGCGCTTCGGCCGGAGGCGGGTCCGACGGCGGCACGGCGTCGCGCGTCTTCGGCACGTTTTTGTCGTGGCTGTCTGAAAAAAGCTCGGCCGTCTTCGTCGTCGCCACCGCCAACAGTCTTCAGAACCTGCCGCCGGAATTGCTGCGAAAAGGCCGGCTGGACGAGATCTTTTTCGTCGACCTGCCGAACGCCGAGGAACGGCGGGAGGTGTTTCGGCTGCACCTGGCGAAGCGACGCCGCGCCCCCGACGCCTTCGATCTGAAGGAACTGGTCGAACTCAGCGCCGGCTTCAGCGGCGCTGAAATCGAACAAGCGATCATCTCGGCGCTGTTCGACGTCTTCGGGTCCGACGCCGACGGCGACCTGACCACGAAACACCTCGCCAAGTCACTGTTGGAAACGGTGCCGTTGTCGAAGACGATGAGCGAGGATCTGAATCGCCTGCGGCAATGGGCGCAGGGGCGGGCGCGGCCGTCGAGCCGAAAGTCGGCGGCCCCGGAGACCACCGAGACGCGCCGTCGGTTGGAGTTGTGAACGAAATGCGAGGAGGTCGCGGATGAGCGGAGTCTTAGTGGTGACGCCGTTGGTGATCGCCAACTGGCCGTTGATCGTGCAGGCGGTTGCCGGCGTGGTGGGCGTCATGGGCTTGTCAGTGCTGCCGGAGACCGAAATTCAGATTCGGGCGGCGGAGAAGGCGCGCAACCGCGCGGAACTGGAGTTGGATGAAAGTGAAATCCAGGGAACGGGCGTCGAGGAACTCGTCCTTGAGAAAGACGGCTGCACGATCCGCGTGACGCGCGACATGACCGGCCAACTCAAACTGTGCGTCGAAGGGCCGCTGCCCAAGGTCGAACTGCACGCGCTCGGCGAAAAGATCATGGGCGCGATCACGCAGCAGTACGTCTACCACCGCATCATGAGTGAATTGGAGGAGCGGGGCGTCTCGGTCCTCTCGGAGGAAATGACGGAGGACCACACCGTCAAACTGCGCGTCCAGGCTTGGTAAGACGGAGGTTGCACCATGGGCGAAGTCGAAATCGAAATCCGCGGCGACGGCGAAGTGGTCGTCCGCACGAAGGGCGTCAAAGGAGAGCGGTGTTTGAAATACACCGAGTTCGTCGAACAGCTCGTCGGTCGACGGAAGTCGCTCGAACTGACGGAGGAATTCCATGAGCCCGACGTGGTCGTTGAACAACGACAGCAAGTGCGACAGAGTCGATCGTAAAACGGTTCGGCGACGGAGGTCGGCGTGAAGTGCCCGGCGTGTTCCTTCCATACGATGCCCGGCGCGACGGCCTGCCCGCGCTGCGGTTCGGCCTTGTCGCTGAAACTGACGGCCGCCGAAGTCGCGCCGCCGCGGGCGGGGGACCGCCGCCGGCCTTCGGGATTCGGAATTTTCGGCAGAAAATGGCGGTATCGGTTGAACTTCGTCAACAACCGTTTCGCGGAGAAAACGCGGCAGATCGGCTTGAACGAGCGTCGCGGCATGTCCGACCTGCTGGGCATACCGGTCGACCGAATGCCGTCCGTGGGGACGATCGCCCTCGGCGTCGTTCCCGGCGGCGGTCAGTGGCGGCTCGGCCATCTAAGATCGGCCGCCGCCTATTTCGCCGGCTGGCTCCTGCTGCTTCTTACCGGCCTTCTTTTCTACGGCTCCGGGCCGGGTTCGGTCTTATGGGGTGGCGCGTTCGCGTTTCACGTGTTCGCCGCGACGAACGTCGTCGGGTCGCTCGGCTTGGATCGGTTGCGAAGAACTTTCGTTTCGTTGATCCTCGCGTCTGTACTCTTCTGCGTCGTCTACCTGCCGATGAACTATGCGGTTTCGTCGGTGGTTCCCATGATGCAATACACCCGCGACACGAAGCCGTTCCGAGCGGGTGATTCACTATTGGTCTGGGCGGGTGCGAAGCCGAATCCGGGCGATTGGGTGTTGTACAACGTGGGCGTGTACAACGGATACGTCGCCCGAGGGATCATCGTCCGTGGCGATCAGCGCATCGGCCGCTACATTGCCGGATCGAAACAGAACGTCGTGGTGAATGGAGAAACGGTCGCGGTCGATGGTGTGCCGTATGACGCGACCGGTTGGAATCTGTATGCGCCGTCGGCCCCGATCGTCCCGGATGGTTTTTGTTTCATTCTTCCGATTGATCCAATCGGCGTCGCACGCGAGGGTGTGCCGCCGCCGCAGTACGTTCAGACGGAAGACGTCGTCGGCCGGGTGTTTTTCCGTTCGTCGCCGTTCGATCGCCGACGGTGGATTACGCCCCGATTCCCCGCCGATGAACCAAAAATCGCTAGATAGTGAAGGCGAATAATGAGTCGTTTCAACAGTCTGGAAATCGGCGACGACGACGGCGGCAAACATGCCGGCGAAGTCGACGGCGTGCCCCTTGGTCGACGCGACGCGCGCGACTTTCTGAAACTCGCGGACGTCGAGCGGCGCGGTCGACACTTTGAGAACGCACTGCGGTATTACTCGCGCGTGCTTGAACTCGACGCGTTGAAAGTACCGGCGTGGGTCGGCCAAGTGCGCATGCTGATCGGCCTGGAAGAGTACCCGGAGGCGGAGCTTTGGGCGGGCAAGGCGCTGGAGCGTTTCAAGGATCAACCGGAACTGCTGGCGGCGCGGTCGCAGACGTGTACGCGGCTGGGTCGGTTGGACGACGCCCGCGCCTGGTCCGACCAATCGCTGCGGGCGGCGGGGGAGTCGGCGTATCGGTGGCAGGCGCGCGGCGAGATGCTGCTGTCGACGCGCGACACCATGAGCGACTACTGTTTCGAGCGGGCGTCGGTCGCCGACCGCGACTGGTTAGTCCGGCTTGAAACCGCCGAAATCTACCTTTTTTACGACACGCCGTCCAAGGCGTTGGCCTGGTTGCAGAAAGCGCTTGAGTCGGCCGCCGACCAACCAAGCATCTATCTGGCGATGGCCCGGACGCAGCGGAAGCTCGGCCTTTATCCGCTCGCGAAACGGAGTTATCGGGAAGTGTTGAACCTGGTGCCGAATCACGCCGAGGCTGCCGTCGAAGCGGCCGACCTGGAACAGGCTCCCACGACGTGGGTAGGGCGGGTGTTCGGTCGAATCTTCGGTTGACGCCGACCGTGGAAGGGTGCCTTGCCGATGTGGACGTTCGATAAGATTCTTCGCGGGGCGCGGGCGCACGAGGCGAGCGACGTCCATCTGATTCAGAACCTGCCCCCCGTCGTCCGCATCGGCGGTCAGATCGGCTCGTTGCAGGGCGAAGCGATCCCGGCGGCGGCGCTCGACGCTTTAGTGCGCGGCCTACTTACTCCCGTCCAGATCGAAACCTTCGACCGCGACTGGCAATTGTGCTTCTCGCGGATGCACCCCGGCGTCGGCCGATACCGCGCCAGCGTCTATTTGAACGCCGGCTGCCCCGAACTGTCGATCCGGTTATGTGAGACCGCGATCCGCACGCGCGGTGAACTGACGCTGCCGGAACGGCTCGACGAAGTCGCCCGGCTGCCGAACGGCCTGGTGCTGCTCGTCGGGCCGACCGGGGTCGGCAAGACGACCACCCTCAGCTACCTCGTCAATCTCATCAACCAGGAACGTCGGGCGAAGATCATTACGATCGAAGACCCGATCGAATACGTCCATCGGCACTCGAAATCGATCATCATCCAGCAAGAGGTCGGCACCGACGTCCCGTCGTTCCGCAAGGCGCTCTTACACTCGCTGCGGCAGGATCCCGACGTGATCGTCGTCGGCGAAATGCGCGACCTGGAGACGATCGAAACCACTCTTACCGCCGCCGAGACCGGGCATTTGGTGTTCGCCACGTTGCATACGCCCGACGTCGTTCAGACGGTGCAGCGCATCTACAGCGTGTTTCCCGCCGAGCAGCAGAACAACGTGGTGCTGCAACTGTCGAATTCGTTGCAGGCGGTGTTGGCGCAGCGGTTGTTGCCGAAGGCGGGCGGCCAGGGGCGGGTTTTGGCGACCGAGTTCATGGTCGTCACGCCGGCGGTGCGGTCGATGATCCGCGAGCAGAACGCCCATCTCATCTACAATGAATTGCAGACCGGCGCCCGCAAGGGGATGCACACCATGGACCGCTCGCTCTTAGACTTGTATCAGAAGGGTGAAATCACCTACGACGTCGCCGTCTCGAACGCTCGCAGTCCGGAGTCGATCAAGCAGCGCTCGGCGTAGACCGCCGCCGGATTGATTCCACGCGGTGTAAGACGCACTATCCGGCGGCGTCCCACAGCGCTACGCCGGAAACGCCGCCGACGGCGGCCGTCATGCCGTTCGGGGCGTAGGCGACGAACGCCGGCCGGCCGATCGGCCAGTCGTACGACGCCGTCGGCGTCATGCTTGCGGCGTCGACCGCCGTCACGGTTCCCACCGCCAGTCCGACCAGTAGTTCCGCGCCGTCGGGCCGCAGCGTCATCGCCGTGATCGGCTCGCCCAAATCGACCGACGCCGACGGCGCCAACGTGCCGGCGTCGCGCCGATGCAACACCGAACCGGCGGCCGCGAACAGCGTGCGACCGTCGGGTGAGAAGGCCGCGCCGCGCACGCCGCCGCCGTCGAGTTGGACGAGCGGCAGCCGACCGCCGGCGGCGGTTAGGAAATCGGCTCGGAAAGACTTGCCGTTCCGCGTCACCCGCGCGTTGTCGCGGGCGGCGTCCCAGCGGGTCAATAGGCCGCGCCCGGTCCCCACCGCCAGATGATCGCGGGTCGGCGACCACGCCGCCGCCCACACGCTTTGGTCGGGCAGATCAAGGATCGATACGGCATTTCGCAGTCGCCACTCGACCCACACCCGGCCGGGCCGCCCTGGATCGAGCGGATCGCCCAGCGCCATCGCCAGGGCCGTCCCCCGCGAACTTCGGGGAGAGTTGAACGCCAGTACGGTCGTCGAGCCGGTCGCCCCCCGCAACCGTTGCAGCAGCGACGCCAGAAAGCGGGGGTTGGCGGCGCCGGTGGCGGTTTCAAAGACCAGCGTTCGGCGGTGTTCGCCGCCGGCGACCGCGGTGCGGCCGTCGGTCGTCAGGGCGAGACAGAGAAGGCGCGGCGAACCGTCGTCGTCGCCGATCGTCGCGCACCGCTCGCCGGTGGCCGCGTTCCACACCGCGGCGCCGTCGCGGCCCGCCGTCGCCAACCGTTTGCCGTCGGGGGTCCAAACGCCCGCTTCCACCGGGCCGACTCTTCCTGGGAGGATCAACATGCGGGTAGTGTAGAGAGCGGCGGCGAAACGATTCCTTCGACGAGCGGCCGCAAGGCCGACGAACGATTACAACAAGGGCGTCGAATCTCCCGTGAAGGACCGCCGCCCCCATGTCGACCGACGCCAAGCCGTTGTTCCGCCCCGAAGCGGTCCGTCCGAAACTGAAGGCGTACGCACTGCCGGAGGCGGCGCTGGAGGCCCGGCCGAAACTGGCGACCTGGGCCGAACTGCTGGCGTCGAAGGAGGTCGAACGGCGGAAGGAAACCGAGCTGCTGCCGAACTTCCTGCGGGACGTGTTCGAGGATTTGCTGGGGTACGTGGGGCCGCCGGCGGCCGACTACACCCTGCGGCGGGAAGCATTGGTGAAGGTGGACGGCAAGTTCGCCGACGCCGCGTTGGGCCGGTTCTCGGCGAAGGACGCCGCGTTCGTCGCCGCCGTCGAGGGCAAAGGTCCGCGTGATCCGCTCGACGTGCCGTTCTCCGGCCGCAAACAGTCGGCGGTGCAGCAGGCGCTGCAATACGCGGTGCAACTGAAGATCGACTGGTACCTCGTCACCAACCTGCGTGAAACCCGACTGTATCACAAGGCGAACGATACGTTCACGTATGAACGATTCGCCATCGAGGACCTGGCGAACGCCGACGCCGAATTGAAACGGTTTCACTTCCTCTTATTACGTCGGCATGGATGTAAGTAGTACCGCGACGGCTCGCACGCCGTGTCCGCTGGCACCTACAGCCTACTTACATCCATGCCGGCGTAATAGGCGCGCCGAACGTGCTGGGGCCGACGGGCAACCACCTCGACGCGCTGCTGACCGAATCGAAGAAGATCGGCCGGGAACTGACGAACGCCTACTACGCCGAATACCGCGCCCTGCGCGAAGCGACGTTCCGCGCGCTGCGGACCGCCAACTCCGCGGTTCCGCCGGGCGGCCTGTTGGCCGCGACGCAGAAGATGCTCGACCGCGTGTTGTTCATCGCCTTCTGCGAAGACCGGGGCCTGCTGCCGCGCGACATCGTCGCCCGCGCCTATGAACAGGCGAACCCGTTCGACCCCCGGCCGATCTGGCACAACTTCATCGGCTTGTTTCGCGCGGTCGACGCCGGCAGCCCGGCGCTGAACGTCTCGAAGTACAACGGCGGATTGTTCGCGGAAGACCCGTTCTTAAACAGTCTGAACGTGCCCGACGCGGTCTGCGAGGGATTCAGAAAACTGGCCGAGTACGAATACGGCGCGGCCGACGCCGGCGACGGCAAGCTGATCGACGTCGAGATTCTGGGTCATATCTTCGAGCAGTCGATCACCGACTTGGAGGAACTGCAAAAGGCGACGGGCGCGGCGTCGACGGCGGCGGCCGAGCCGACGGCCGTCAAGGAAGGACCAAGCAAGCGGAAGAAGGAAGGGGCGTTTTACACGCCGGAATTCGTCACGCGGTACATCGTCATGGAGACGCTGGGGCCGGTTCTTAAGGAAAAATACTCGTCGTACCACGCGGACCGGCGGCAGACCGCGCCACCGGCGTTGCAAAAAGTGTTGGTCGACCCGACCGCGTTCGACGTGGATGAATTGAAAAAGCCGCAGACCGCCGCGCTGGTCGATTTTTGGAGTGGTTGGATCGAGGCGTTGGAAACGGTGACGATCGTCGATCCGTCGTGCGGCAGCGGGGCCTTTCTGACGGAGGCGTTCGATCAAATGTTCGCGGCCTACGCCGCCGCGCAACGCTACCTGACGTTGCTGCAAGGGGCGACGTTGTTCGACGCCCGCCGGACGATTCTGACGAAGAACCTGTTCGGGGTCGATCTGAACGCCGAGGCGGTTGAGATCGCGCGGCTGTCGTGTTGGATTAAGACGGCGGAAGTCGGCAAACAGTTGACGACGCTGGACGCCAACATTCAGCAGGGGAACAGCGTGGTCGCCGAGCCGTCGCCGTTGGAGGGTTGGAGGAAGCGGTTCCCGCACGTCTTCGCGGCCGGCGGCTTCGACGTGGTCGTCGGCAACCCGCCGTACGTGCGGCAGGAGTGGCTGAAGGAATTCAAACCGCACTGGCAAGCGAATTTCGCCAGTTATTCCAGCACCGCCGACCTGTTCGTCTACTTCTATGAACTGGGCTTGAAGGTGCTCAAACCGGGCGGTCGGCTTGGTTTCATCACATCGGGCGGATGGGTGCGCGGTGCGTACGGGGAGGGTTTGCGAGAGTATCTCGTTAAGAACTCCGGCTTGGAATCCATGATCGACTTCGGGGAGTTCCAGCCGTTCGAAGACGCTGAGATGATCCGTCCAACAATCTTAGTCGCCAGCAATCGCGCGCCTGGCGGAAAGATGAGATTGTGGAAATGGCTTGAAGCTGCACGCCCGCCTGAGAATCTGCAGGAGAACACAAAGACAGCTCCGCTGATGAGTACCGAGCATCTTGGATGCGACGCCTGGGAATTGGAATCGGATGAGGTTATTACGCCGGCATGGATGTAAGCATCTAATTTCCGGATTTCATGGACTTTCCTATAATTATTCCGCGTCCGGTGGGATTCAAGAATGGGAGGCGCATCGTGATCGACGACCATGATGATCCGCGCGGCTATTCCGACGAGACGCTCGAAGTGCTGCGGCGGCTCGCCGTCCGCGCGAAAAACAACGGC
>JBOFFD010000167.1:0-5797 GCA_051648425.1 Planctomycetia bacterium | reverse complement strand
ATCGCCGCCAACCCGCCGACGATCGTCATGGTGTGCAACAGCCCCAAGCTGTTCGACCCGACCTACCAACGGTATCTCTTAAACGTTTGCCGCGAAGAACTGCCGTTCGCCGAGGTGCCGATCCGTCTGCTCTTGCGGGAACGCGGTTCGGGTCCGGTGAAGGGGATCGAGACGTTCGACGAGAACTCGCCGAAGGCGAACTACCCGGTGCATGAGCCGGCCGACGATACGGCGGTGAAGGAACGGCCGGCGGGCGTGAAGGACGGCTTGGCCGCCGAGGGGATGGGTCACGAACTGGTGGTCGACGACGACGTCATTTATCAGGATGAAGACGACGACTACGAAGACGAGGACGATCCGACCGAGGACGACGGCGGGCCGGTGGGCGACGACTTCGACGACCTGCCCGACGCCGACGCCCCCGACGATGATCTTAGCGATGATCTTAGCGACGATCTGAACGACGACGACGACGCGCCGGAACCGGGCGACCCGCCGTCGCCGGCCGTCGATGATTCGACCGCCGATGAACGGTCGAACCAGCCGTAGCCCGCGAACCGAAAGCCGCCGGGGGTCGCCGACCGATGGAACAGTTCCTGACGCTGTACTTCAAGTACTGGAGTTCGCTCGACCGCCTGATTCTGTTGGCGGGAGCGGCGGTGTTGGCGTCGCAGGTGATCGGGGCGCTGTGGCTGCGCGGCTCGGCCCCGCCGCCGGCCGGCCGGGTGTACGAAGCCCAACGGTCGCGTTATCTCTTCCTGGCGCGGGTGGCGGCGGCTGCGGTCGACGCCTTCCCCCTGCTTGGCCTCTTGGGCACGGTGTCGTCGCTGTTGGTGGCGTTCGCGGGGGTCGGGGCCGCCGGCGTCGGCGGACTAAGATCCAACATCATCAGCGACTTCGCCCCCGCCCTCACCACCACCATCAGCGGCCTGGTGACGGCCCTCGTCAACCTGCTCGTCTACCAATTGTTTCTGCTCCCCGCCGTGCAGGAACGTTTCGACGAAGACTGAAAGGGTCGGCTTCTTAGGTTTTCCGTAAGAACCGCGGTGTAGACCGTCTTCCGAGGTGGGTGTCATGGGCCGGAAACGGTTGCGACTGCCGGCGCCGCAGCTTGAGAAGCGGCTGCTGAATCTGCTCGACGTGACGCTCTGTTTACTGGGAATCCTCCTTCTGTACGCGGCGATGGAGCAGACGCCGAGCGCGTCGGGGACGGCGGGCGACGTGGTGCGCCTCGCGGCCGACCGAACCGGAGAAATCGTCTTCGGCGCGCGGGTGCTGGCGACCACCGCCGGCGGCGTCAACGAACAGGAAATCGACGCCCTCTTAAAGACGCTCGGCGGGATGGATCGGCCGTTGGTGCTGCTGTATTATCCGCAGCCGTCGAACCGACCGTCGAAGTTGTCGGTCGACGTGATGCAGGCGGTGCGCGGACGGATCGAAGCCACCGGCGCGCCGGTTCGGCTCATTCCGCGCGACGAGGAACCGCGCGGCGTGAAGGAACCGCCGTAAACCGCGGTCAACCCATGCGCAGGCTGTTGGATTTGTCGAAGTCGGCGGTCGACTGCACGAAATCGCCCAGTTCCAGATGGACGTCGCCGCGCATCATGTACAAGTCGGCGTTGTTCGGCGCGAGCCGAATCGCGTCGTTCAGGACGGCGGCGGCGCGCTCGTAGTCTTTGCGGGCGACGAAGTCTTTCGCTTCTTTCAACAATCGATCGATCTCGGCCACCGTCGGTCCTCCACGACCCAATCATTCAGATCGGCCGTTGCGGCAATTTTAGAACATCACCGCCGTCGGCGGTGGAACGAAATCATCAACGTACGACCGGGTCGGCCCGCAAAGACGCCTCGCGCCGCAACAGCGCGGCGGCGAGTTCGGCGGGGGGTCCGACCAAGTCGACCACGCCTTCGGCGACGGCGGCGGCGGGCATGCCGTACACCACGCAGGAGTCGGCGTCCTGGGCCAAAATGTAACCGCCGGCGTCATGGACGGCGCGCAGGCCGACGGCGCCGTCGCTGCCCATGCCGGTCAGCACCACCACCGCCAAGCGGTCGCGGTAGACTTCGGCGGCCGACTGGAAGAGGCGGGTGGCGGCCGGTCGGAAGCCGCCGACGGCGTCTTCCGTCGACAGGTGGACCGATCGGCCGCTGACCTCCAGGTGGCGGTCGTCGGGCGCGACGTAGACGCAGCCGCCGACCAGCCGTTCGCCGTCGTCGGCGATCTTGACGGGCAGCGGCGACCACCGGTTCATCCACGACACGAACCCGCCGAGGAACCCCACCGCCATATGCTGCACGACCAGGACCGGAGCGGGGAAGTCGACGGGCAACGCGGTGAGCAGCAGTTGCAGCGCGGGCGGGCCGCCGGTGGAAGCGGCGACGACGACGGCGTCGAGCGAGCGGGTCTCGGCGGCGGGTCGGTGGGAGCCGGCCGAGTTCGCCGGCGCGGCCGCGCCTCGGGAGGTCGGCGCCACCGAGGGCGGCGGCACGAAGCCTCGCTTCGTGCTTTGCGGCTCGTCGACGCCGTTGACGCCGTTGACGAGGGCCGGTTCGGCTTCGGCGGTCGTGTACGAAGTCCGCCGGCGGACGATGCGCACTCGCGAAAGCGCGTGCAGCAGCGCCGTCAAGTGCTCCGCCTCGGCGCGGAAGCGCGGCGAGTCGGCCGGCGGCGGCGACGCCACCGAACCCAGAGCGCCGGCGCGCAGACCCTCGGCCACCGCCGCCCGGTTTTCGGGTCGTTCGATCAGCACGACCGCGGTCGGCGCGTCGGTCATGATCCGTTCGACCAACGCCGAAATGGAATGCGGCCAGAGGTCGGTGTCGAGCAGTAGGAAACTAGGTTTGACCTCGCCGAGTCGGCGCAGCGTTTCATGGACGCCACCGCAAATGGTGGTCGAATGGAATTCGGGCGACGCGGCGACCGCGCGCTCAAACAGTGCCGCCGTCTCGGGCGAGCCATGGGCCACCAAAACCTCGATCATGGGCGGGCGATCCTCCCTCGGGTTCACAAAAGACGACGCACGGCGTCGAGCAGCGTCTGTTGATCGAATCCCTTCTTGACAATGTAGGCATCGGCGCCGACGGCGACCCCTCGGGCCTTGTCGGCGTCGGTCGACCGCGAGGTGACGAGCACCACGGGGGTCTCGCGCCATTCGCTGGAAGCGCGAATCGCGCCGGCGAGCATGAAGCCGTCCATGCCGGGCATGTCGACGTCGCTGACGACGAGGTCGGCCCCCTGTTCGCTCAGCAGCCGCCAAGCGGTTTCGCCGTCGCCGGCCGCGGTCACGTGGTAGCCGGCCTGTTCGAGGGCGTGTTTGATCAGGGCGCGGGTGGTGGTCGAATCGTCGACGACCAGCAGCCGCTTCGTCGCCGACGCCGACTTGGCGGCGGTCGGCTTCGGGGCCGAGGCGGGGCCGCCGGCGGTAGCCAGGCTGCGGGCTTCGGTCCCGCGCAGAACGCTGCGAACGAGTTGGGCGGTGTTCAAGACCAGCGAAATGCGGCCGGAAGGCAAAATGGTCGCACCCGAGACCAACGGGACGCGCCGCAGACGGTCGCCGAGGGTTTTGACGACGATTTCCTGTTCGACGAGGACTTCGTCGACTTGGACGACGCCGCGGGTGTCGCCGGCCTGAAGAACGACGCCGACGCGGCCGCGGCCGTCGCGACCGCCGGTCGGCAACAGCAGGACGTCGGCCAGAGCGGCGGTCGGCAGCGGGGCGCCGTCGACGACGAGGGCGGGACGGCCGTTCACCGTGCATTCCGCTTCTTTCTGAACGCGGAAGACCCGACCGACCACGCCGACCGGAATGGCGAACGTGCGACGTTCGCAGCGCACCATCAGCACCCGTTGGGTGGTGAGGGTGAGCGGGACGGTGAGGAGGAATTTCACGCCGACGCCGGGGGCGTTCTCGACGTCGACGTCGCCAAGCATCGATTGCAGGCGCGACTGGACGACGTCGAGACCGACGCCGCGGCCGGAGAAGGCGCCGACTTCTTTCCGGGTGGAGACGCCGGGCAGGAAGATGGAGCGGGCGAGGTCGCGGTCGTCGAGGTAGCGGCGGTCGTCGCGTTGGGCGCGACGGCGGAGGGCGTCGAGGTCGAGGCCGCCGCCGTCGTCGCCGACGGCGACTTCCACCTGCGACCCGCGCAGGCGGGCGGTGATGGAGATGGAGCCGGCGGCCGGCTTGCCCTTGCCGCGGCGGACGGCGGGCGGCTCGACGCCGTGGTCGACCGCGTTCCGCACGAGGTGCAGCAGCGGGTCTTTGAGGCCCTCCAAGACGCTGCGGTCGAGCATGACGTCGCCGCCGTCGATGTGCAGATGCACTTCCTTGCCGGTGGAGCGGGCGACGTCGCGGGCGGCGCGGTCGAGGCCGCGGGTCGCCTCGGCGAAGCGCAGGAGGCGGGCCTCATGGATCGAGTCGTGGACGGAGTCGCAGACGGTGACGAGGTTGTGACAGTCGACCGCCAACCGGCCGCGCAATTCGTCGAGGCCCTGTTCCAACCGGCGGACGTACTGCAGCGCGCGGTCGAGGTCGAGGGCGCCGTCCGGCGCGGCCGGCGCGGGGGCGGCGTTGGCGCAGTGTTCCTTGGCGGCGAGTTCCTCGCGGAAGTCGCGGACGATGTTGAACAAGCCGGCGAGTTCCAGCCGGCGTTCGTCGAACCGCCGCCGCGCGACCACCAGTTCGTCGCTGCGGGACAGCAGGTCGTCGAGCTTGACGGCCGACACCCGCACCGTGGCGGCCTGGGGCGAGGCGTCGGCGGTCGGCTTCGCCGCCGGTTCGGGCTGAGCCGCCGACGGCGGTTCGGGCGGCGGCGTCGACGGCGGTTCGGGCGGCGGCGGGACTTCTTCGGGCGCCGCCGACGCACCTTCAGCGGGAGTATCGGCCGGGACGCCGACGCTTCGGGCGGCGTCGACGGCTTCCTTGATGCGGTCGACGGCGTTTCGCAGCGCGGCGGGGTCGGAGTCGGCGCCGGCGGTCATGTGGCGGTACTGACCTTGCAGAACGTCGACGCCGAGGAACAGGGCTTCGATCATGAGGCCGCGGGCGGCGGGGATTTCGGTCGAGGCGGTCAACGCGTCTTCCAGGGCGTGGCAGACGTCGGCGATGCCGTGCTCCTCGATCGAGCGGGCGGCGCCTTTCATGTTGTGCGCGGACCGAAACAGAACACCCAGCGGCCGGGGGTCGTCGGGCGTCTTTTCGAGGGCGAGCAAGTCTCGTCCGAGAAACCCGAGGTTTTCCTCGAGGTCTTCCAGAAAGACCAGCCGCAGTTGCTTCAAGAGTTCGCGATCTTCCATCGCAGTCCCGTGTATTCCCGAGGGTGAAGCCGGATCGAGCGCGGCCGAAAACGGTTAGGCCGAACACCGTGAGGCCGAATCAATCGACGGCGACGCCGCGGAAGCGCAGCTTGGGGCCGTTCACCGCGGCCGGAGCGGCCGGCGCCGCGCGGTTGGAGAGGCCGGTGCCGACGTCTTGCACGTGGGCCAACTGGTTGAGGCGGGTGCTGACCTCGCTGAGTTCGCGGGCGGCGGATTCGACTTCGCGGGAGGCGGCGGCCTGCTGCCGAGCGACCGACTCGATGGTTTTGGTGCTGGTGGTGATCTGCTGCATGCCCGAAACTTGCTGCATGGACGAGGCGACGATCTGGGCGGACGATTGGGCGGTGCGGGCGATGGTCTTGGCCATGTCGTTGATGGTGTCGCCGGTCTTCGAGGCGACGACCATGGCGTCGTTGGTTTCGCGCGTGCTTTGTTCGGCGGAAAGAACGGCGGTGTTGGTGGCTTTCTGGATTTCGCCGA
>JBOFFD010000166.1:0-5441 GCA_051648425.1 Planctomycetia bacterium | reverse complement strand
TCTTGCCCGCCAGGTGCGGATGCGCGGCCTTGAGTTGGTTTTGATGCGACGTCCCGTTATCGGACATGGTCCTTCTCCCTATTTGGCGTCGGCTCTCGAGGCGGGACCGGCCGGGCGAGTTCCGGCGCGGCGGGCGGGCGCCGCCCCAACCGGCGGTCGGCGAACACTTTGGCCGGAGGCAGCCCGGTTTTCGCTTGGGAATCGGCCAGTTCCGTGGCCGACGGAACCTCGTTGCGTCGCGTCGCCGCCTTGAGCAGTTCCACGGGGTCGTCGGTGAAGATCACCGCCTGTTCCTTGCCGCGCGTCACCGCCACGTAGGCCGTCCGCTGGTCGGTCGCCTTCATCGACTCGCTGTCGATGGCCACGAACACCTTGTGGACCGTCGCCCCCTGGCTGGCATGGCTGGTGGCGACGTAACCGTGCGCGAGGTGCCCGAACGCGCGGTCGATCACCCAGCCGTCGTGGACCAGGACGTCTCCCCGCGGCGTGAAACCCTCGACGGTGAACAGGGCGCCGTTGCTCAGGCGGTGCCGGCCGTCCTTCGTCGTGCCGCCCGCCGTCAGGCGGATGCGGTCGCCGACGGCGAGAGGGATTTGCTTCGGGCGGTACACCTCGAACCGCTCGGCCCACTCCGTCGGCGGTTCGGTCGCGTCGTCGACGATCCGCCGCGCGCCTTTGAAGATCCCTTTGGCGTTCTGGTGAAACTGAATCAGGTCGCCCGGCTCGTACTCGGTCGCGTCCTTCTTCTGGGCGTCGGTCAAATGCGCCGGGGCGTAAACGGCGACGATCCGTTCCTGCGTGAGTTTCCCCGCCGCTTTCAACGCCTCGCGAACGGCCGCCGTCACTTTCGCCCCCTCGGCGTGCGTCGGCGAGACGACCAGCGCCGTCTTCCGCTCGCCGTCCTTCGTCCGCTCGTCGACCGCTTCGAGGTACGCCGAGGCAAGCCGCCGGTAACGCTCTTCATCGTCCACCCGCCTGATCCAGCCGAGCGCGTCGAGTTGCTCGAAGGCCTTGCCGACTTCGCCCTCGCTCAGCGCCTCGGCGATCCGCTTGTAGTCGCCGCTTTGCCGCAGGATGTTCGTGACCTGGACCACCGGCAGGCCCGCCCGTTCTTCAAGGAGCCTCAGCGGCTCGCCCGCCGTAACGCTCTTATGCTGCCGCCGGTCGCCGACCAGCACGACGCGGGCGTCGACGGTTTCGGCGATGGTGAAGACCGCGTGCAGGTCGCGCGCGCCGAGTTGGCTCGCCTCGTCGACGAGGATGACGCCCCCCTTCGCGGATTCCTGCATCTCGGCGTCCTTGAGGAACCGGGCCACCGTGTCGGCGGAAGCCAAGCCCGCCTCCCGCCGCAGCACCTCGCGGCTGGCTTTCACCGATTGGGCGATCGCGACCAAGGGCTTGCCCGCTTCGGCCAGCGCCGCGCCGATCTCCTGTTCCAGCGTCGTCTTGCCGGTGCCGGCGACGCCGCGGATCGCCATCACCCGGTCGCGAGAGCCGATCACGTGCCGCACGGCCGCCTGCTGCTCTTCATTGAGCCATTCGCGGGTCGGCTTGCGTTTCGGATCGCCCAGCGGCCGGCAGCGGCCGCGGCCGTCGCGGGCGAAGGCGACGATCTTCGATTCCACGGCCAGCATTTCCCGCGTCGTCGCCATGTCCCGGCCGTCGACGCGGCGGCGGATCAGCGGACGGCCCGCGAGTTCCTTGGCCGCGCCTTCCACGGTGACCGTCCCCAGGCCGCGCTTCAAGGCCTCGGTCAGGAGCTTGCGTTCGTGGACGACGGCGTCGCGGACGAAACTATGCTCGATGGCGTGATCGACGGCCGAGCGTTCGCCTGCCGCTGGGCGGACCGGCTTCGACTCCCGTCGATGGACCTCGGCGATCCAGTCCTGCTCATCCCCGTTCAGGCGCGAGCGCCATTCCTTCTGCAGTTCCGGCATGGCGAGGTTCTCGCCCTTGCGCTCCCGCGTCTCGGCCCCGAGCGCCGCCTTGCGATCCGGGTCGACGACGCCCCGCTCCCGGGCGACCTTTTCGATCAGTTCCGTCCGCCGCGAGAAGCGGCGGAGGACGTCCGTCGGCATCCCGGCGATCTCGAAATCGTCGCGTTTGCGGACGACGCCGAAGCCCCTCTCCTGCAGGTGGTCGGCCAACCGCACGCGAAACGCCGCCTGGAAATACGGGGCGTCCCGCTTGAGGTCGCGGAACTGGCCGGCCTTCCAGCGTTCCTCTGCGGAATCGAACGTGCCGTTGAACACGAAGCAATGGGCGTGAAGCTGCGGGTCGGGCGCGCCGCCCACCGGCCGCGAGGTGGTGTGGATGAACTCGGCCCAGACCATGTTGCCGGTGGTACGGTTCTCGTCCCGCCCCGCGCCGCGGACGCGGGTTTTCATCTCGGCTTCCATCTCGCGCATCGTCTCGTCGACGGCGCGGCGGAACGCCTCCGACAGCGCTTCGTCTTCGGTCAGGCCGTACAGCAGGGAAACGGACTTAGGCGCCGAGAAGGTGAAGTCGTAGCCCACCGTCCGTTCCGAGCGGGTGCGGACGGTCAGCGGCCGGCCGGTGCGCGGATCGAGATTGTCGCAGAGCCGCTCGAAGGCTTCTTCGCCGACCGCGCCGGAAAGGCCGAGCCGTTCGGCTCCGAGGCCGCCCCAGCGGCCTACCGGCTCCCGGCCGTCGATGTAGTAGTCGGCGGCGGCGTAGTAGCGCTTGGCTGCGGCGGCGCTGTTCTGTTGGGACATGCGTAACATGCCTCATTTTATCTTACCACGTATTGGTTAACGTTTCCTTAACGCTTCTCTGCTCCCGCCCGGCCAGAGCCGTTTTGCGACGGGGCGGGGAAGTGCAACGCCGCCTCAACATGGTTGCAATGCAATCTCATCACTACCCGACGCGGTTGTAAAGTCTGGACTTTTTCGCTCGGGGTATTGACCGAAACGGCGGACATTTGGGCGGACGGCACCACCAATTTTCCGTTGAGATTTCTGACGGAATCCGGCGGAGGTCTTCGTCGGCCGGAGCCACGTGAACCGGCGCCCGCGATGGGACGCTGTTTACCGATCGTTAACGAATCCGTGCCGGAATCGTCGACAGCGATCAACGAATTCCGAGGCGCCGGTGACCGACCCGTCCACCCTTCCACAAGACCCGCCTTCCTCCTCCGACTCCGTCAGCCCGGCTCTCCTCCGACGCGCCGCCGATTTCATGGCTGAAGTCCGGGACACGCAACGGCGGAGCGGCCGCAACCTGACGGGCAGGACGTACCTGTCCGAACAAACCCAAACGGATTCGCGCGAAGCCCGGAGGCAAAGCGCGCTGCTCGCGGAACTCGCCCGCCCGCCGCACGCGGTCGTGCCGCCGGACCTCCAGCAGGACGCCTTCGAGCGGTTCGAGGAGATGTGCCGCCGCCGGAAGATCGCGTTCCCGGCCGACCTCCGCCCGCCGGTCTACCGGTTGCTCGCGGTCGAGATCGCGGCCAACAGCGACCTGCTCGAAACCGACCCCGGGCGGATCGCGGCGGCCACCTTGTACAACGGGTTTCTGGGCGGGCTGAACGAACAGTTTCCGGAGTTCCAGGACACCCCGGGAATCATCCGGCATGCGGTCGGGGGCTATCCGAGCGACCCGGCCGGGTTTCTACGCCGCGCCCGCGAGACGGTCGCCCGCCTGGAGAGCGACGAACGGTTCGCCGACTTCCGCGACACCCCCGGTCTCTTCCGCCAGGCGGCCGTCAACGTCCCGAGCGACCCGGAGGGCTATCTCGACCGGGTCCGCGCGGCGGAAGCCCGCCTCGCCGCCGACGGGCGGTTCGCCGCGTTCCGGGAGACCCCGTCCGTATTCCGGAACGCGGCCGTACGCCAGCCGTCCGACCCGGAGGCGTTCCTGCTTCGCGTGCAAGCCATCATCGCCCGACTACAGGCCGACGAGCGGTTCGCCGAGTTCCGCGACGCGCCCCACCTCTTCCTGGATACGGCCCTACGCAATCCGACCGCCCCGGAAGAGTCGCTCCTGCACGTCCGCGAAACCATCGACCGCCTCGCCGCGGACGAGCGGTTCGCCGGCTTCCGCGACGCCCCGAGTCTGTTTCTGCGGGCCGCCAGCCACAACCCGAACGACGCGGACGGGTTCCTGGTTCGGCTCCGCGAGACCATCGACCGCCTGGCTGCGGACGAGCGGTTCGCCGAGTTCCGCGACACCCCGGGCCTGTTCCGGTCGGCCGCCCTCAGCCACCCCCGCGACCCGGACGGATACTTGACCGAGGTGCAAAATGCGATCGCCCGGGTCTCCCGGGACGAGCGGTTCGCCGACTTCCGGGACGCCCCCGGCGTCGTCCGGCACGCCGCGACCAACCACCTGAACGACCCGGAAGGGTTTCTGGAACAGTTCCGTACCGCCACGGCCCGCCTGGAGGCCGACGAGCGGTTCGCCGACGTTCGGGATACGCCCGGCCTCTTCCGCCAGGCCGTCCTCCAAAGCCCGAGCGATCCGGCAAGGTATTTGAGCCGGCTGCGCGAGCAGGTCGACCGCCTATCCCGGGACGAGCGGTTCGTCGAGTTCCGCGACGCCCCGTATGTCTTCCGCGCGGCGGTTCTTCGCTCCCCAAGCGACCCCGACGCCTACCTGACCCGTGGCCAAGAGGCCATCCGCCGTCTGTCGGCGGACGACCGCTTCGCCGGACTTCGGGAGCGGCCCGGCGCGTTTCGCAAGGCGGTCTTCGACTACCCGAACGACTCGGAGACGTATCTGGACGCGCTCGCGGCGCGACGAAGTCCGCTCGGTCCGCACACGCAGCGCGCAACCCCGGCGGCCGACCGGGACGGACCGATCCGGTAGCCGAAAGGCTCGGCCCGTCGTTGCCGCCGTGCACCACGACCCCGGACACGCTGCGCCGACCCCAAGGGCGTGGGGCGGACGACCCGAAACGCGGAAACGATGAATCTCTTCCTTTCCGGACGGACGAAGCGGGCTGCAACGAGGAACGAGGCGCATCGCCAACCCGCCGCCGTCCGACGGGCGGAGGTTCGAGAAAGACCGCTCGCCCTACTTCGATGGATTCTTCACCGCCGTCTGGTCCAGGAAGTCGGCCCACCACTGCATCATCTCCCGGCGTTCCGGCAAATACTGCGCATGGTTGTACGCGGCCCGAACGCTGTTCCGTTCGCTATGGGCGAGCTGCCGCTCGATGACGTCCGAACGAAAGCCCTGTTCGTTCAAGATCGTGCTGGCCGTGCTCCGAAACCCGTGTCCCGTGGCGCGGGAATGATAGCCCATGCGGTACAGCGCGTAGAGCATCGTGTTCTCGCTCATATATTACGCCGGCATGGATGTAAGCGTCTAATTTCCGGACTTCATGGACTCTCCTATAATTATTCCGCGTCCGGTGGGATTCAAGAATGGGAGGCGCATCGTGATCGACGGCCATGATGATCCGCGCGGCTATTCCGACG
>JBOFFD010000165.1:0-2636 GCA_051648425.1 Planctomycetia bacterium | reverse complement strand
GAGCCTTTCCATCCCCTTCTGCAACGGGTTCAAGCCGGGGTCCGGCGTTCTCGCCTTCTTAACGGCCTCGGTCGCCCGCGACGGCACCAGCGCTTCGGGGGCGATCCGGCGGGCGGCGCCTTGCGTCTTCGTCGCCGGGGGCTTGGCCGCCGGCGGCTTCGGTTCGTCGGCATGCGGAGGCGCCGCCGCCAGCCACCCGACCAGCAACGCCAGGACGCCGAGCGGAAAGGATTTCTGCTTCATACCGGTCGCATCCTACGGGTCCGGGCGTCGGTTGCCGCAAGGTCGCGCGCCGGCGTCCGCCCTTGCTATAGTGTACGGAACGGCAAGACCCGGGGTCGGGTGCGGCGACGTTTTGGAGCGATGGGATTCGGTGCGATGCTGAAGGTGATGAACGTCCGGCTGCCGGTGGGGGCCGATGAATCGGGGCTGGTCGACTACGTCGCCAAGTCGCTGCGGGTGGGGCCGGGCGACATTCAGACGCTGCGCATTCTGCGAAAAAGCCTCGACGTGCGCGACAAGGCCCGGCTCGAGCACGTCTTCACCACCGCCGTCGCCGTCGCCGACGAAACCGCCGTGCTGCGCCGGCTCGACGCCCGCACCGCCGCCCCTTACGCGCCGACCGAATTCGAGCTGCCCGAAACCGGCCCGCGCCTTTTGCACCACCGGCCGATCGTCGTCGGCGCCGGCCCGGCCGGTCTGTTCGCCGCCTTTCAGCTCGCCGAAATGGGCTACGCGCCCCTTCTGTTGGAACGCGGTCCTTCGGTGACCGACCGCATCCCCGAAGTGAAGGCGTTCGACGACGGCGGGCCGCTCGACCCGGAAAACAACTACCTGTTCGGCGAGGGCGGCGCGGGGGCGTTCAGCGACGGCAAACTGACCTGCCGCAACCAAGGGCCGGACACCGACCGCGTGCTGGCGG
This sequence comes from Planctomycetia bacterium, assembly GCA_051648425.1. GTDB lineage: Bacteria > Planctomycetota > Planctomycetia > Kolteriales > Kolteriaceae > JBOFFD01. Next base: position 1,714 of record JBOFFD010000165.1, on the reverse strand, counting down.
TCGTCGCGGCGCATAAAGGGAAGCCGTCGATCGTGTACGACGCCAAGCCGCACCTGGGCAGCAATCGGCTGCCGTCGGTGGTGAAGGCGCTGCGGCGGGCGATCGTGGAAGCGGGCGGCGAGGTGCGGTTCGGCTGCCGCGTGGAAGATCTGCTTTTAGCGGGCGACGGAACGGTCTTAGGCGTGGAAACGACGCAGGGGCCGATTCCCGCCGAGGTCGTGGTACTAGCCAACGGCCACAGCGCCCGCGACACGTATGAAATGCTGGTTCGGCGGGGCGTCGCCCTGGAGGCGAAACCGTTTCAGATGGGCGTGCGCATCGAGCAGCCGCAGGAGAACGTCACGCGGGCGCAGTACGGTTCCAGCATCCAAGCCGCACTTCTGGGGCCGGCCGACTACACGCTGAACGTCGCCTGCGGCGGCCGCGACCTGTTCACTTTCTGCATGTGCGCCGGCGGCTACATCATGCCGAGCGTGTCGCAGCCGGGGTATTTCTGCACCAACGGCATGAGCCGATCGAAACACGAATCGCCGTATGCCAACAGCGGCCTGGTGATGACGATCGAACCGAAGGATCTTAGAAAAGGCAACGCGGCCGCCGCCGACGATCCGCTGATCTGCATGCGCTATCAGGAAGAACTGGAAGCGGCCGCCTTTCGGATGGCGGGCGGCGACTATTACACCCCGATTCAGTGGGCCGGCGACTTTCTTAGAAAGTCGGCCAACCGCTCGACCCCGCCGACCAGCTACCCCCGCGGCGTCCACCCGATGAATCTGTGGGAACTGTTGCCGACCGACGTCGCCGACACCTTGGCCGACGGCCTGCCGCTCATGGACCGAATCTGGCGCGGCCTCTTCCTGCGCGACGCCACCCTGGTCGCCCCCGAAACCCGCGGAAGCTGCCCGGTGCGCATCCTACGCGACCCGGCGACCCGCGAGGCGGTACACAACCCCGGCCTGTATCCGATCGGCGAAGGCGCCGGCTTCGCGGGCGGCATCGTCAGCGCCGCCGTCGACGGCCTGCGCTCCGCGAAGGCGGTCGCCGCGCTGTACCAACCGTTCCGAAAGTAGCCCGCACCGCCGAGAGCGTCGATGATTCCTGACGCGGAAGGCGGAAACCAGCCGGTTTCGTCGTCCCACGTCTTCGACGGTCGCCGGCGCCGCGTTTCGTATAGTAGGCGGCGATTCGCCGGGCGGACCGTGTTCGATGCACTCCGTTTCGGCAGTACCAACGCCTAGCTCGATCCCTTTCTGAACGGATGTTTTCATGAGCACCGACGCTGTCCGCAATGCGACGCTGGTCCTCTTCGGCGGCACCGGCGACCTCGCCAGTCGAAAACTCCTGCCCGCGCTGTTCCACTTGTGGCAGGTCAATCAACTGTCCGACAGTCTCATCGTCGGCGTCGGCCGTCGCTGCGCCGACACCGACGAATACCGCGCCCAACTGCGCGAAGACGTCGACCTCGCCGGCAAGAAGCCCGACGACTGGGCGAAGTTCGAGAAGATGATCCACTTCCACAAAGGCGAGATCGGCACCCGCGCCGACTTCGAGGCGCTGCGCGACCGCGTCCACGGCCTGGAAGCCGATCTGAAACTTCCCGGCAACCGCCTCTTCTACTACTCGGTGGCGCCGACCTACTTCGGCCCGATCACCGAGAACCTGGCGGCCGTCGGTTTGTTGGAACGCATCCCCGCCGACGACAAAAGCCGGTGGC
>JBOFFD010000164.1:0-12495 GCA_051648425.1 Planctomycetia bacterium | reverse complement strand
GGGGGTCGGCAGGTACGGTTCCAGTTGCGGAATGTACTGCTGTTCGATGTGGTCGACGGCCGCCGGCAGCATCTTTTGCAGGCTGTCGAGCCGTTCCAACCCCCACCGGCAGAGGGCGTGGTGCTGCGGCGCCGTCTGGTTGACGCCCCCCAACAGCCGATGGCCGGCGTCGCGCTGGAACGAGCCGTCCGTCAGCAGCACGGCGACGGCGCCGGAACCGCCGGTCAGCGTCGCCAGGCCGCTGCGGAAGACGTCCATGCTGCGGGTCTCCAGCAACTGCTGGATCATGATGTCGTTGATTTCACGGGCGGTTTCGGCGCTGACGACCAGACCGGCGCGGATTTGACCGAGTTCGATGCGGTTGGCGACGTCGATGATGCCGTTGAGGACGCCCAGGCAGGCGTTGCTGATGTCGTAGACGGCGGCCGTCTGACTGACGCCCAGGCCGGCCGCCACCTTGCAGGCGGTCGCCGGCTCGAACTGCTCGCGGCAGACCCCGGTGTACAACACCGCTTCGATGTCTTGGACGCGGACCGGCGAGTTCGCCAGCGCCTTGCGGGCGGCGGCGGCGGCGCCATCGGACAGCGTGTACCCGTGGTCCCACCAGCGGCGTTCGACGATCCCCGTCATCGCCTCCAGTTGCCCTTCGGGAATGCGCATCGCCTTGAACGCCGGCCGCAGCCGCGCTTCCAGCTCCGCCGACGTCACGACGACCGGGGCAAGTTCATACCCGATCGATTCAATGAAAACGCGGTTGTAACGCATGCCCATGACTAGGGTCGCTCCCGCCGCGCGCCGTCCGTCGACCCAAAGCCGTCGCTCGACCAACGCAGCGTGAAATCGTTCATCTGGTAAATGATCCGCCCGTCGACGATCAGCCAACCGTCGGCCCAAAGCCGGCGGTCCGCCTCGTCCACGCGCGTCACCACCGCCGACACTTCCACCCTGACGTCCGTCGGCAGCACTTGACCACGGTAGGACCAGCGATGCTTCTTGGCAAGGTCGACGCCCCGAAGGCGTCCGACGGCGGGCGAGGCGTTCGGCGGTAGGCCCCAGCGTTTCACCGCCGCGACCTTCAGCAGTTGTAGCAACGACTCCAGTCCAAGGGAACCGGGGCAGACCGGGTCTTGATGGAAGTGGGCTTTGAAGAACCATTCCGTCGGATCGACCCGCTTCACCCCTTGGATGAACCCCAGCCGCGTCGGCCCGCCGTCGGCGACGTACGTTTCGACCGCGTCGATCATCCGCAGCGGCTTCGCGGCGAGCAGGCCGTCTTCCGGCATCGGGAACGCTTCCGCCCGCGCCGCCTCGCTCGGCGTCGGCTTGTACGGCTTGGCGTCGCGCAGCCCCACCTGGTTCGCCAGCGCCTGCTTCGTGAAGAACCCGAAGTAGGTCGTCCCCTCGTACACCGTACGGCCGGCGCACTCGGTTTTCAGCTTGTAGTGCTGGATAATCATGCCACCGGAGTTCGACACCTGGGTCAGCGCGGCCGTCGACGTCAACGTGCCCGACCGCGGACCGACCGCTTCAAGCTGCACCGCCTCGCCGCCCAGGTTGCGGAACGACACGTCGACCGCGCTGGCCAGCGCCGACCCCACGTACGCCGCCAGCCAGCCGCACGGCTGCAACGCCACCTCCAGCAGTACGCCGAACGGCATTTCCGGTTGGCGGTTGGCGGCGAAGTACCAGGCGTCGGCGGGGATATCGTACTGCGCGACGCACGACGCCCCCGCCTTCAAGACGAACGGCGCGCCGTCGACGGCGACGATCCGGTCCAGAAACTGGTACGGCGGCCCCGGCAGCCGGGCGATGACCCGGTCGGCGTCGAACGGCTTGTACGGCTCGCCGAACGCCTCCGACGGCTTGCCCACCGCGTACGCCGTGATGCGGTCCGCATCGTACACCGCCGGCCGGCGGTCGTAGACGATCGGCTTCTCTGAAGCGGCCGGCGTCGCCGCGCGCCAGATTTCCTTCAACCGGTCTTCGGTCAAGCCGGCGATGCGCAGCGACATGTCGCCGATTTCCACGATCGGCTTGCCGTCGGCGAACATCAGCGCGTCGGCGATCACGTACGGTTCCGGACCGTAGCCGATCTCCTTGACGACCACCTCGTAGCCGACCACCTTCGTCGTCGCCGTGACCTGCCCCCGGCACTTCAGCCGGCTGGCCACCCCTGGCTTTGGTTCGACCACGAACTCGGCCTTGTTTCCCACCCAGCCGAAACGCAGCAGCAGAATGCGCAGCGTGTGCATGCAGCACTCGTACATGAGCGTGCCGGGCATGACTTGGTCGTCGACGAAGTGGCACCGCAGGAACCAGTCGTTCGGATCGATGTCGGCTTCCGCGTAGATTCGACCCAAGCCGAACCGACCGCCGTCGGCCTCCACCGAAACGACGCGGTCGACCAGTCGCAGGAGGCTGTCGCCCGCCCCCGGCAGCGCCGCCGGGTCGCCGAGCGCCAGCTTGCCGAACGCCGGTCCGAAGCAGCCGGCGAGGTCGCCGCGCCGCAGCGCTTCCACCTGCGCCGCCGTGTACGATTCACTGCCGACGACCGCCGGCGCCAGCGGCGCCGCGCCCCGCTTGCCCGGCCGAGGCTGTCGCTCCAGGGCGGTCTTCACCACCCCCTTGCCGCCCGCCAGCGCCTCCGCCGTGAAGAAGCCGGCGCAGCCGTCGCTCATCGTCAAAAGCGGCATGCCAGCCACGGTCGCCTCGAAGCGGAACCGGAACAGGTAGGCGCCGCTCTGATGGAAGAAACGGTCGATGCGGATGTCGTAGTGGATCACCTCGCCGACGGTCGGCAGCCCGCGGTGGAACGTGACGACGGCGTCCAACAGCCGATAGACCGCCAGCCCCTTGGTCTGTACGTCGATCCCAAGGAAGCCCGACAGGAACAGGTCGGCCTGCCCCGCTTCCACCGCCACGCAGGTCGGAATCCGGCCGTTGTCGAGATACCACGCCCCCGGTTTGACGTCGTGCTCCGTCACCACCCGCCCGGCGCCCAACGACAACGGCTCGCCTTCAATAGCCAGAATGCGGTCGACCAGCATCAGCGGTTCGTCGGGAAGCCGAACGCGGGTGGGGTGGGCGTCGATCGCGGCGTAGCGCGGACCCAACACGGCCCCGATCGTCCCGACGGCGAACGCCAAACACTGCTCTCGATCCAACGCCCGCGGCGGCTCGTCGGCCGTCCATTCCGCCGGTTTCCGAACGGCGGACGCACTAGAACCTGAATCGAGCGCGGCTGAATTCGCCGGGACGACTTCATCGACGGCCCATCCCGCTTCCAACAACCGGATCGCCGCGTCTTGGTTGCGCGCCGACGACTCCAGGAACCGGCCGTGGGCGTCGCCGGCCGCCAGCGCCGCCCGCGCCAATTCGGCGATCAGCGTCGCGGCGTTGTTCCCGTCTCGTCCGTCGTCCACCGTCGCCGCTCCCGTCGCCATCGCCTTGGTCTCTTCGCCGTCGCTCGCGGCCGAGGCAGGTTGTAGAAGTTCCGCCGCCCGCCGCCGTTCCGCCGCCGCCGACGGCGCCAAGTTCCACGCCCCCGCCCACTGCCGCGCCGCCGCGAACAAGCCGGGGGTTTCCGTTGGCGCTTCCATCGGCGGGTGCGTCGCCGGGCGTCGCGGCGTCGGCAGGACGGGCGCCGGCCGACCGCAGGTCACCACCGCGACCGCCGGCTTCGCCGTCGCCGGCGACCGATGGCCAACGCACCGCGTCGGCAAGCCGTACAGCGCGTCGAGATTCACCGACGCCCGCTCGGCGATCAGCCACGCCGCCGCCCGCAGCAGCGTCGACGTTTCGTCGGCCGAGCGCGTAAACGTCGCCCGCGCCGCCATCGGTCGGCCGTCCAGAATCCGTCCGATCATCCGGGTGCAGCTCGCCCCCGGCCCCACTTCCAGGAAGACGCGGGCGCCGTCGGCGTAGGCCGCTTCCACCACGCGCGGGAAGTCGATCGTCCCCAACGCCTGCGCCGCCACCGCATCGGCGGCGGAATCGGCCGTCACCGCGTATCGCCGTCCCCAACCGCCGCTGTACCACGTCATGCCGGCCGGCGCTTCGGTTGGCAGGTGGTGAATCGCCCGATAGGCGTCGGCGACCAGTTCCACCGTTGGACAATGGGCGACCGTCAGCCCTCGCACGCCGTGGAACCGTACTCCTAACGCCGCGACGACCGCCTCGACCGCGGCCGGGTCGCCGCCCAACACGCATTCCGTCGGCGTGTTGACGATCAGCAGGTGCACCCGGCGCGTCGGTTCATCGGGAAAGACGGCGTCGATCGTCCGGCGAACCAGGTCCGCCGGCTTGCCGACCACGCCCACCAGCCAGTCGACTTCAACGCCCGGCGCCGCGTTCCACGCCCGCCGCAGCGCCCGCCGTTCGCCCCCCAAGTCGCGTTGAAAGACGTCGGCGACCCGCATGCGGCGCGACATCCGATCGCGGTCGCGCCACGCCCGCAGCGCGAACAGGCTGGTCGATTCCCCCAGACTGTTCCCCACTACGGCGGTCGGCTTCACGCCCCAGGCCGCCAACAGATCGGCCGCCAACGTCCCCATCGACACCTGCGCGCACAGCAGTTCGTGGGCGTGCCGATCCAGCTCTTCCGCCTCGCGGATGTTCCACATAAGATCGGCGCGGTAATGTTCGCGGAGGAGGCCGTTCTCGACGTCCTGCCGTCGCGGCACTTCGGGCCACTCGGCCGACACCCGCCGGCCCATGCCGGGGTAGTGGTTGCCCGAACCGGGAAAGACGAACGCCAGCCCCGGCTGCGGCGCCCCCGGTCGCCCACCGGCGGCCAGCAACCCCCGGCGCGTTAGAAAGACGCGGTCGCCCGGCGTCGGTCGTTCGGATTTTCGCGCACCGTCTTCGGTTTGGACCCCCGCGATCCACCGCCGCAGTTCGTCGCCGTCGCGCGCTACGAAGGCGGCCGCCAGCGTCGCCGCCGAATCGATCGGCCGTTCGGCGTGCCACGCCCGCGCCAGTCGTTCGATCGACCGCGCGTCGACCGGCGCCGCGGCGGACACGCACCGATCCAGCGCCCGCCAAGCGGCTGACAGGCCGGCGGGGTCGTCGGCCGTGACGGCGAACAACGCCTCGCCGCGGGCGCCTAACGGCTGGCGGCGCTCCGCCTCGGCCCACGCTGGCGGCGGCGCGTCGCGCCCTTCCAGCACCACCACCACCACGTTCCCGTCGCCGCCGATGCTTGAAACCGCCGCCCGCCGCGGCCCCGCCGCCCGGTCGCGCAGCCAATACTGCGGCCCCGTCGGCGCGACGAACGGCCGGTTCGCGGTTCGCAGCTCGGCAGGCAGGTCGGCGAATGCCGTCCCGCGCAACGGCGGCAGGATTTCCTGGTATAACGCCAGGCACGCCTTCACGAACCCTGCCAGGCCGGCCGCCGCGCCCGCATGACCGACGTCACCCTGCGCACAGCTTAACGCCAGCGGCGCGACGGGGGCGGCGTGCGACGTTTCGTCGAATGGCGGCGGCGGGCGGTTCCCGAAGAAGCCCGCCAGCGCCGCCGCTTCGGCCTCGTCCTCCGCCGGGATGCCAGACCCGTGACACTCGACGCACCCGGTCGTTCCGGGATCGACGCCCGCATCTCGGAAAGCTTCCGCCAACGCCGCGCCGTAGGCGCCGAGGCCACTCGCCGCCCCCGCGCCGCGGATCACGGCATAAACGCGGTCGCCGTCGCGCTCGGCGTCGGCCAGCCGCTTCAACACCACCGCCGCCGCCCCTTCGCCCGGCACGAACCCGGTCGCCCGCGTCGACAGCGGCCGAGCGACGCCCGCCGCCGTCGGTCGTTCGGTCGCCGTCGCCAAAAGCCAGCGCACGTCGCCCGCCAAATCGACGGCGCCCACCAGCGCCCGGTCGAGTTCGTCGGCTTGCAGCGCCCGGACCGCCGCCTCCAGCGCCCGCAGCCCCGACGCCTCTTCCCCCGACAGCGTAAAACTCGGCCCGCCGACGCGGAACTCGCGCGCCACCCGACTGGCGACGATACCTCCCAGCGCCCCCATCGTGCGGTTCGCCGTCAGCGGCGGATGGACGGCGTCGCGCCCTTCGGCCGCCGTTAGGCCGACCGGCTCGAACAGCGCCGGCGCCGACCAGCGCAGATGGAAGTTCGTCGTGTGGTGGTCGAGGCCGACGCCGATGAACACCCCCAGCCGCGGGTCCGCCGTCGGCGCCGTCCTGGCCGTCGGCGCGTCGTCGCCCGTCGGTCTAACGTCGGCGAACGCCCCGGCGGCCGCCTTCAACAGTAATAGTTGTTGCGGGAGGGCGTCGACCAATTCCACCGGCGGAATGCGGAACTCGCCGGCGGCGACGCGCACTTCGTCGCAGTACCAACCCACAAGCTGCGCGGGGTCGAGTTCGCGCCGCAGCCAATTGCTGTCGAGCACGCCCCAATCGTACGGGGGCGGGCCGGCCGACCGGTCGTCGTCGCCCCCCAAAAGCCGTTCCTGCACCGCCCGCAACCCCACCCACGGCCCGAACGTCGCGTCCATGCCGACGACCGCAACCGGCGTCGATCCACCGTCAGCGTCCTCGATAGCCGCCGCTTTCCGCAGCGGCGCGTCCTGGTTCTTGGATTCGTCGGCGGTGGAAGGAAGGACGCGCCGCTGCGGAAAGCGGCGGCTAACGAAGCAATGATCGGCGTCCGTCGGCGCCCCGGTCCATTCTTCGACCAACAGGTGGGCGTTGATGCCGCCGAAGCCGAAGGCGCTGACGGCCGCCCGCCGGGGGCCGCCGTCGGCGGAGGCGGGCCACGGCTCGGCCCGCGACAGCACCCGCAACGGGCCGGCGGCGTCCAGTTTCGGCGAAATCCGCTCGAAACGGGCCGTCGGCGGCAGCGTCTTCGCTTGCAGCGCGAAGATCGTTTTCAAGAGGCCGGCGCCGCCGGCGCCGGTCAACAGGTGCCCGACGTTCGACTTCACCGACCCGACGACGCACGCCCCCGCCGGGGCGCCGCCGGCCTCTTGCCACAGCCGCGACAGGCTCTCCCACTCGACGGCGTCGCCGACCGGAGTGCCAGTGGCATGACACTCCGCGTGCGCGACGGTCCGCGGATCCCAGCCCGCTCGCTCGTAGGCGGCGCGCATCGCGCGAAGCTGCCCCTCGCTGGCCGGCGCCAGCAGGCTGCCGCCAACGTCGTTCGACAGCCCGACGCCGCGCAAGACGGCGTGGATGCGGTCGCCGGCGGCCACCGCGTCGTCGAGACGCTTCAGCAGAACGATCCCCGCCCCTTCGCCGACGATGAGGCCGTCGGCGGCGGCGTCGAACGGCGCGCACCGCCCGGTCGGCGACAGCGCCCGCAACTGCGCGAACCCCATCTGCGTGTACAAACAGTCCGGCCGCGAGAAGCCGCCCGCCAGCATCGCGTCGGCCCGCCGGGCGTGCAGCGCGTCGCACGCCAACTTCACCGCGTACAGCGACGAGGCGCAGGCGGCGTCGAGCGTGAAACTGCCGCCGCCCAACCCCAACGCCCGCGCCAGAACGCCCGCCGGCATCGACGTAGCGCTACGGTTGAACGCCGCCCTTCCGACAGCGTTTTCCGGCGGCGGCGCGCCCAGCCTTTCCGCCAGCGTTCTTCCTAAAACCGCCCGCGCCAGCGCCGACGACCGTTCCGTCGGCAGCGCGATGTTACCCAGAATGATCCCCACCCGGCGGCGGTCGAGCGACTCGGTGCGGACGCCGAAAAACGCCCGTCGGCCGGCGTCGAGCGCCACGTGGAAGTTCACGTCCAAGGCGGGAAGCAGGTCGGCGTCGAGATCGAGACGGGCGGCGTCGACGGTGAACGGTTCCAGAAAGCCGCCGACCGGCGTCGGCACGTGGTCGGGGGTGGGACCGCCGGCCTGAACCGCCTCGGCGGGGTCGAGCAGCCAGCGACCAGCGGGCACGGGCCGAACGGCCGACCGCCCGTCGCGCACCATCTCCCAAAACCCGGTCAGGCCGTCGACCGGCGACGCCCCCGGCAGCCGGCCGCCGATGCCACAGACGGCGATCGGCTCGAACGATCGTGTCATGCCGACGTCACATGGAGTCTGGTCATCGCTCGATCAAACCATCGCGGCCGACGGCGCGATCGGCTTCACCGTGTTTTGTCGGAAGGCGGCCGTCAGCGCGCCGTCGACGGCGGCTTCGTAGCCTTCCATTCGAGCGACCAGCCGGCCGGCGTCGTCCAGAAACTCGATTTCCGCCTTCACCGTGCCATAACCCTTGGTCGACGCCGACCGGCCGTCGGCCCGCACCGCCGCGCGGATGGTGACGCCCTCGGTCGGGAAGACCCGGCGATATTGGCGGTACGACGCGAACGACGTCGGTAGCGACGGCGCCCCGCGCTCGGCGGCCGTCCAGAGGATCATCAATTGGAAGGCGCCGTCCAAGGCCAGCGGCTCGGCGATCCACCCCTGGCGCCACGGCTGCCGCTGCCACTCGGCCGGCAGCGGCGCCGGCCGCACCCGCCCGGCAACGCCCCCCGCGTCGCAGCCCAGCAGTTCCGCGATCCCCTGCAGGTCCGGGCCGTGGAACAAGACGTTTTGGTAGGCGTCGGCGACGCTGCGCGGATCTGCCTTTTTCGGCGCCGCGACGGTCGCCGCCGGCGCCGCGGGCAGTGACTTGCCCAAAACGACCGACGCCGCCGTATGGACGATTTCCCGGTCGCGCGTTCGGCTGCGCAGTTCGACGGCCACCGTCGTCGCGCCGTCCTTCGTCGTCGGCTTGCCCGCCCGCAGCGTCAGTGAAACGACCGCGCCGTCGTCGACCGACAGCCCGCGGTAAACGCGCAGGCCGTCGACGCCCAGGAAGACGAAGCCGGGCGCCCCGTGCAGCGCCGCGTGGCCCATCCATTCGACCATGAGCGCCACCGGCACGACCGCCCGGCCGCCCAACACGTGCGACCGCAGCACGGGGCAGCGGTCGAGCGACAGTTCCCGTTCGAGGACGACGTCCATCGGCGGTCGGCCGACGCCGCTTTCCGACGGCGCGCCGTTCGTTTCGACGCCCGGTGCGTGCCGCGACGCCGGCGCCAGTTTGTCGAGCGACGGGGCGCCGGCCAGCACCACCACTTCGACGGCGGCGGTGGGTCCGCCGGGCGGCTGCCGCAGTTCGTCGACCATGAGGTCGGCGCCGGCCTCCAGCGGAATGACCCCCACCCCCTCGGCGGCGAACAGTTTTCGTAGGCCGTCGTCGACCATGCCGCCGTCCCACGGCCCCCAATTGAGTGAAACGGTGCGACACGTCGGCCGGCGCCGGGCTTGCTCCTGGGCCAACTTGTTCAAAACCTCGTTGGCCATCGCATAGTCGACCTGCCCGGTTCGGCCAAACCGGCCGGTTGACGACGAGAAGAAGACCAGGCCGCGCAGGTCGTCGTCGGCCAAGGCGTCGAGCAACGTCCGCAGGCCGCCGACTTTGGTGTCGTAGACGCGGCGGAACTTGTCGTCGGTTTTGTCTTCGATGCGGCAGTCGGCCAAGACGCCGGCGCCGTGAATCAGGCCGCGGATCGGGCCGAGCCGACGGCGGACGTCGGCTAGTTTCGCTCGCACGCCGGCGGCGTCGCGCACGTCGAGGGCGTGGTATTCGACGACGGAATCGGCGGCGCGCAGCCGGTCGAGCGTTTGGCGGATTTCTCGGCCGGCGGCGATCTGACGGAGGGCGTCATTGATTTCGCGCGGGCTGGCCGGCGCCCCGGTCGGCCCCGGTCGACCGACGAGCGCCTTCTTCATCTCGGCTTCGGTGGCGCAGGCCGCCAGCCATTTCGGCTCGGCCGGCGGCAGCGGCGTGCGACCGAACAAGACGAAGGTCGGCCGACAGGCGCGGGCCAGCGCGACGATGGTTTCGGCCGTGACGCCGCGGGCGCCGCCGGTGGCCAAGACGACGTCGCCGGCATGGAGGGCCGGCGGCCGCGCTCGTTCCAGCGGGGCGGCGGCGACCGAAACGAGGGTCATTCGGCCGGCGCGGGTGAAGCCGATTTCGACCGGACCGGCGCGGAGCAGTTCGTCGGCGACCGCCCCGGCGAGTTCGCCGCCGCGCGCCGCCCCGACGTCGAACGCCTTGGCGACCACGGCGGGCCATTCGTGGCCGACGGTCTTGGCCAAGCCGGCCAGCCCGCCCGAGGTCGGGTCGACGGGGGCGTCCCAACCGGCCGACCCAAACGCGCCGTCCAGCCGCGCGACCGTCGCCAGCACCGCGCCGCCCGCGGCGGCGGTCGACTTCAGCGCCGCCCCGGCGGCGCGAACGAGTTGAAACGCCCGCAGCAGAAACGCATCGTCGGCGCCGACGGCGGGGGCGACGAGCACCAAGCCCGCCAAACGGTCCGGGACCGACGGCGGCGCGGCCGGGTCGACCAACCGGGCGGCGACGCCCCCGGCCTGCAACTTCCCGACCAGCGCTTCGGCGAAGGCCGAGCCGTCGGCCGTCACCCATAGGTCGGCGTCGGCCAGCTTGATCTTCGGCCGTTTAGCCGCCGGCTCCAGTTCTTCGGGACGCAACACGAACCGCGAAACGACCGCGGTGGCGTCGGCGGCGACCGGGGAAGGCGTCGCCGCGTCACGCCCACCAGGGGCGGTCTTCGACGACGCTTGCGTAGGGTGGACGACGGCCTCCGCGACAACTGGCGGCGGCGGCGCGGGTGTAGGCGTCGGCGTGTCGACGGCGGCAAGGTAGTCGATGATCTGACCGAGGGTGCGAAGCTCGCCGAGCAACTCGGCCTTCACTTCGGGGGCGTCGGGCAGCCGCTCTTGGATCGCGGAGAGGATTTCGACGCGCTTAATGGAATCGATACCGAGGTCGGCGTCGAGTTCCATCGCCGGTTCCAGCATCTCGGCCGGGTAGCCGGTCTTTTCCGCGACGACTTCCAGTAGGACGCTTTGAACGTCGTTGCGACCGACGCGCGGCCCGGCCGGCGGCGCCGGCAAGCCGGAGGCGATGGGCGCGGGCGGCGTCAAATCGCCGCGCGGCGCCATCGCAGTGTCACCGACGGACAGGTAATCGATGATCTGACCGAGGGTGCGAAGCTCGCCGAGCAGCTCGGCCTTCACTTCGGGGGCGTCGGGCAGGCGCTCTTGGATCGCGGAAAGGATTTCGACCCGCTTGATGGAGTCGATGCCGAGGTCGGCGTCGAGTTCCATCGCCGGCTCCAGCATCTCGGCCGGGTAGCCGGTCTTCTCGGCGACCACTTCCAAAAGCACGGCGCGGACGCGGTCGGACGACGCCGAGATCGGCGCGACCGGAGCCGCTTCCATTCGGGGCGGCGCGGACGGCGCCGGCATGGTCGGCTCCGCAGCGTCGGCGGCGGAGAGGAACTCGATGATCTGACCGAGGGTTCGCAGCTCGCCGAGCAGCTCGGCCTTCACTTCGGGGGCGTCGGGCAGACGCTCTTGGATCGCGGAGAGGATTTCGACGCGCTTGATGGAGTCGATGCCGAGGTCGGCGTCGAGTTCCATCGCGGGTTCGAGCATCTCGGCCGGGTAGCCGGTCTTTTCCGCGACGACTTCCAACAACGCGGCGCGGACTTCGTCGAACGCCGTCGATTGGACGACGGCTGGGGCGAAGTCGGGGGCGGTGACGCGCGGGACGGCGGGAAGTTCCGGCGCGGGAGCGTCGAGAAACGGCGTCTCCGGCGTGGCGTCGCCGCCGAGCAGGTCGAAGACGTCCATCGCCGGCGCGGGTTCGTCCCCGACTTCCGTGTCCTTTGTAGGGCGGAACTCTGGTCCGCCCGTGGACACGCTCGGTTCCGTGGGCTGGTGAACCTTGGAAACGACCTTGTCCGACGACGGAGCCAGATGGCGGGTCACCAGTGCTTCGAGCATTTCCTGGGTGCGGGACTGCTGCTCTAAAAACCGCCGGTGCAGCTCCGCGGTTTGTCGTTGCAGATCGATGAGCGCCTGCAACGATTGGGCGACGGCCGAGCCGTTGACGGACGTCGGCTCGGCGACCGGCGGTTCCGAAACAGAGAGTGACATCTTCACGACGGGTTCCCGTTGTCGACGGAGTTCGCTCGGTGCTGGTTCGGTGGAAGGCGCGGCGACGGCGGATCGCGCGGCGGGCGGAATAGGCGGCTTTGGTTTGACGTAGTTGGCGCCGCACAGCGGCACGGTGCGGCCGGGCTTTTCCGGGGGCGGCGCCACGCGGCCGGCGGGGTCGCCGTCCCACGCCGCGATCTTCACCGATCGGCCGAGGACCGCCAGCCGGGCGACGAAGTGGGCCAGGTCGACCATGCCGTGCCGTTTGCCGGCGGAGGCGTCGAGCGAAACGACGTCGTGGTCGCGGTCGGCGAGAATGGCCTGCACCAGACCAGCCAAGACGGCGCCGGGGCCGACCTCGACGAAGGTGCGGGCGCCCGCCGCGTACATCGCTTCGATCTGCTTGACGAACTCGACCGGGTTCGCCAGTTGGCCGGCGAGCAACGCGCAGGCGGCGTCGCGGTCGACGGGGTACTCGGCGGCGGTGCTGTTGGCGAAGACCGGAATCCGGCCGGGGGCGAACGCGAGCCGGTCGAGGTCGGCG